>JAHDHE010000055.1 GCA_020631475.1 Tenacibaculum sp.
TTTCACCCGTAGCTTTCGTTTGTGTATACAAACCATTAAAAAACTTAATATCCCACTGTCCTTTATTTAATAATTTAGAAGGCGTATACGTTTGAATATTACTTTTTGTTTCTTCTTTTTCCTCTTCTTGAGCAAAACTTTGAAATCCTATTAGTAATAAAGTAAATAATAAATATTGAATTTTATGTTTCATCTTGATTGTTTTTTCAATTACAGCATCGGTCGATAAAATTTAAAACCACTTACAAAAGCACCTTATTTATATTCATTCTAAATTTTTAACCCTTTTTAAGTTCTTAACTTTAGCAACGACCTAATTTGCAAATCAACTTTTATGGAACACGTTGTTATTATTGGTAATGGTATTTCTGGTGTTACAGCCGCTAGACACATTAGAAAATTATCTGATAAAAAAATTACAATTGTATCGGCAGAAACCGACTATTTTTTTTCTAGAACAGCTCTAATGTACATATATATGGGGCATATGAAGTTTGAACACACACAACCTTACGAACCTTTTTTTTGGAAAAAGAATAGAATTGAATTAAAAAAAGGATTTGTTTCTGAAGTTAATACAGATAAAAAAGAATTATTCTTTGCTAATGGAGATACTCTTGCTTATGATAAATTAATTATTGCCACTGGATCTAAACCAAACAAATTTGGTTGGCCAGGTCAAGATTTAGATGGAGTTATGGGAATGTACCATAAACAAGATTTAGAAAAATTAGAAAAATACGCTCCAGATAATAAAACATGTAAACGAGCAGTAATTGTTGGTGGTGGGTTAATTGGAATTGAATTAGCTGAAATGTTGCATTCTCGTCATATTCCTGTTACATTTTTAGTGAGAGAATATAGTTTTTGGGACGCAGTTTTACCAGCTCAAGAATCAGAAATGATTAATAAAGAAATTATTAATAATGGTATTGATTTACGATTAGGAGTTAACCTAAAAGAAATTAAAGCTGATAAAAACGGACAAGTAAAATCAGTTATAATTGCTGAAACTGGCGAAGAGATAGACTGTAATGTGGTTGGATTAACAGCAGGAGTTTCACCAAATATAGATTTTATTAAAGATGCTGATATTGAAACTGGTCGTGGAGTAAAAGTCAATCGTTTTTTAGAAACTAATATTAAAGATGTGTATGCTATTGGTGATTGTGCAGAACAACACGAAGCGATAGATCAGCGTCGTCCAATAGAAGCGGTTTGGTACACTGGTAGAATGATGGGAGAAACTGTTGCGCAAACAATTTGTGGTAATAGAATTGAATACAAACCAGGACATTGGTTTAACTCAGCTAAATTTATTGATATCGAATATCAAACCTACGGTTGGGTTTGGGCACAACCTAAAGAAAACGAAGCTCGCTTTTATTGGGAGCACGAGAGTGGTAAAAAATGTATTCATATTAATTATGATAAAAACACACACGAGTTTATTGGAATTAATAATTTCGGAATTAGAATGCGTCATGAGTTTTTCGATAAAATTCTAACAGAAAAACGTTCTGTAGAATATGTTTTAGAACATTTAGCTGATGCTAATTTCGATCCAGAGTTTTATAAACTACACGAACCAGAAATCGTAGCAAAATTCAATAAAAAAAATAATACTAACATTCAACTAAAAAAGAAAAGTTGGAAACGAATATTCTCAAAATCATAAGATTATGAAAACTATAAAACAAATCGGTTTAGTAATCTTTTTAATAGGATTATTAATATTTACAGCATCTATTTTTACAGGGAATTTTAGCTTAACTCAATCAGATGTTGATAGTTTTATTGCTGAAAAAGGTTATAAAAGTGAAATCATTAAAGAAGAACTTTCTAAAACAGTTGTAGGAAAAGAATCAAATATTTTTGAATTTTCTTCAAACGTTAGAAACGCTTTTGAAACATCAAATAAACATTACGATGATTTAATTGCAAAATACGATTCTGAGAAAAACTGGGATAAAAAAAGAGAACAATATCAATATAAAATCTACGGAAAGCCACATACATTAAGTTACAATTTAGCTAAAAAATCAGGTAGCGGTTTTGTAAAAGAGAATTCAGGTTTGATGTGGTTTTTAACCTTCGGTCTAGGAATTATTGGTGCTTTATTATTTATTATACCAAATCTTATTTTATTAGGTCAACCAGGAATAAAAAATAATGGAATATTTTTAGAATCTCCTACCAATAGAGGCTGGATTGCTTGGTTAGTTTTAATCTTTCTAGTTTCTTTTTACTTGGTATTATATTTTATGCCAGATTACATTGTAAACTGGACCTATATTTTAGATCCGATTAGCAAAACACTTAATGGTGGGGAAGCTTCACAATGGTTTGTATATGGGTTTTTATATTGTGTAATAATGCTTGTTATGGGTGTTAGAATGTATATTAAATACAGACACAATAAGTATCAAATTATAAGAACAACTTCGGTTTTATTCTTTCAAATTGTATTCGCTTTTTTAATCCCAGAAATAATGACCAGCTTAAATATGCCTGGGTATGATTTTAAAAATGCTTTTCCACTAGATTACGATTTCTTTTTTGAATGGAATTTAGACAGCTTAAGAAACAGTGGCGGAATTGGTTTATTTATTTTAGTTTGGGGAATTGTACTTACCTTAATTATAGTTCCGGTAATGGTATATTTCTTTGGTAAGAGATGGTATTGTTCTTGGGTTTGTGGTTGTGGTGGTTTAGCTGAAACTTTAGGTGACCCATATCGCCAACATTCTGATAAAAGTTTAAATGCATGGAAATTAGAAAGATGGTTAATCCACTCTGTTTTAGTTTTCTCTTTAGTAATGACTTTGGTTACTTTATACTGTTATTTTACAGGAGCAGAATCGTTTATTGGTATTAAATCTCAATGGATAAAAGACACATACAGTTTCTTAATAGGCGCTTGGTTTGCTGGAGTAATTGGAACAGGCTTTTATCCAATTTTTGGTAATAGAGTTTGGTGTCGTTTCGGTTGTCCGTTAGCTGCTTATATGGGATTAGTACAACGTTTTAAATCTCGTTTTAGAATTACTACAAATGGCGGACAGTGTATTTCTTGTGGAAATTGTTCAACATACTGTGAACAAGGAATTGATGTTAGAGCTTATGCGCAAAAAGGAGAAAACATTGTACGCTCTAGTTGTGTAGGTTGTGGTATTTGTTCTGCAGTTTGTCCTCGTGGAGTTTTAAAATTAGAAAATGGTCCTGAGGCAGGAAGAATTAATCCAACTGATGTTTTATTAGGAAATGATGTTGACTTGATGAAGTTGGTTAATGAAAAATAGAATAACAATACTACTTTTTTTTATTTCTGTAGGTCTTTTTTCTCAAAAAGCATATCACAAGTCGTATTACGATAATGGTAAATTAAAAGAAGAAGGATGGTTATTAAATACACAAAAAACGGAATATTGGTATTCTTATCATCAAAACGGAAAAGTTAAAAATGAAGGTCGTTATAATAACAACTTAAAAACTGGATTCTGGAAAAACTATAATAATTCTGGAACTAAAATTTCTGAAGGTAATTTTAACAACAATCAAAAAAATGGTTATTGGTTTTTTTATCATCCAAACAAAGAAATTTCAGATAAAGGATGGTTTAAAAATGATTTAAAAACTGGATTTTGGAATAGTTTTTATGCTAACAAGCAATTAAAATATCTAGAAGAATTTAAAAATGATAAACCTGTTGGTTATTGGATTACCTATTATCCAAACGGAGAAAAAGAAAGCGAAGGTCATTTTATAAATGGATTAAAAGAGAATTACTGGAAGTTTTATTTCGATAATAAACAGATTTTAAAAGAAGGGAATTATAAAAAGGATCTCTCAATAAAATATTGGTATTTTTACCACGAAAATGGAAATCTTCAAAAAGAAGGTCATTTTGTTGATGGAAAGAAAAGTAAATGGTGGTTGTTTTATGATGATAATGGAATTGTAAATCATAAATGTCAATTAAAAAACAATCAAAAAAACGGATATTGTTTGCGTTACAATCAGAAAAAACTGATTATGGCAGAAAAATATCAACAAGGAAAAAAAATAAAAGAATGGACAGATTTTAAATCTTTTAAAAAAGAGAATAATTTGTTCGATTTAAGATAAATGAATCAACCAATCAAAGTTATTATTCCTGCTTATAACGAGCAAGATTCAATAGCAAATGTAATTAACGATATTCCTTCAATTGTTGATGAAATTATTGTTATAAGTAATAATTCTACTGATAAAACAGAAGAAAACGCAAAAAATGCAGGAGCTACTGTTTTACAAGAAAATAGAAAAGGATACGGATATGCTTGTTTAAAAGGGATGAAATATATTTCTGAACAAGAAAACAAACCAAATATCATTGTGTTTTTAGATGGAGATTACTCTGATTACCCCGAGCAGTTAACCGAACTAGTATATCCAATTATAAATGATAATATCGATTTTGTAATCGGTTCTCGTATAAAACAACTACGTGAACAAGGTTCAATGACACCACAACAAATCTTCGGAAACTGGTTAGCTACTTTTTTAATGAAATTATTTTTCGGAGCAAAGTTTACAGATTTAGGTCCTTTTAGAGCTATAAAGTATGATAAATTACTTGCTTTAAATATGGAAGACAAAACCTACGGATGGACAGTAGAAATGCAATTAAAAGCATTGAAACAAAAGTTAGCATATGCTGAAATCCCTATGAAGTACAGAAATAGAATAGGTGTTTCAAAAGTTTCGGGTACCGTAAAAGGTAGTATCTTAGCGGGCATAAAAATTTTAGGTTGGATCTTTAAATACAGTTTTAAATAATGGTTGTAGAGTATATTATTATAGTTATTTATTCTATTTCGTTACTATTGATTTTTATGTATGCTTTAGCACAATTAAACTTATTGTTTAATTATTTAAAAGCGCAAAAATCAAAAGAAAATGGAGAGAAATTCGATTTTACGAAACCAGAAGAAATTCCTTTTGTAACTATTCAGTTACCTGTATTTAATGAATTGTATGTGATGGAACGATTACTTACCAACATCGCAAAAATTAAATATCCAAGAGAAAAATTAGAAATACAAGTATTAGATGATTCTACTGATGAATCTGTAATTTCTACAGCTAAACAAATTGAAGAGCTCGAAAAAACAGGTTTAGATATTGTTCATATCCGAAGAGAAAATCGTCAAGGTTTTAAAGCAGGTGCTTTAAAAGAAGGTTTAGAAATTGCTAAAGGAGAATTCATTGTTATTTTTGATGCTGACTTTTTACCACAAGAAGACTGGTTGTATAAAACTGTTCCATATTTTAAAAATCCAGAAATCGGAGTTGTGCAAACTCGCTGGGGGCATATCAACCGAAACTATTCTTTATTAACAAAAATTCAAGCATTTGCTTTAGATGCACATTTTACTTTAGAGCAAGTTGGTAGAAATAGCAAAGGGCATTTCATCAACTTTAATGGAACCGCAGGTGTTTGGCGTAAAAAATGTATTATTGATGCTGGAAACTGGGAAGGAGATACACTAACTGAAGACATCGATTTAAGTTATAGAGCACAACTAAAAAAATGGAAGTTTAAATATTTAGAAAATGTAGAAACTCCAGCAGAATTACCAGTAATAATTAGTGCAGCAAGATCGCAACAATTCCGTTGGAATAAAGGTGGTGCTGAGAATTTTCAGAAAATGTTAAAGCGAATTGTAGTAAGCAAAAATGTTTCTACAAAAACAAAAATCCATGGGTTATTACATTTACTAAATAGCTCAATGTTTACCTGTATCTTTTTAGTGGCAATTTTAAGTATACCAATGTTGTATATAAAAAATGAATATGCGCATTTAAGACCTTTCTTTTATGTAATGAGTTTCTTTGTAATGAGCTCAGTTATTTTCTTTATTTGTTACTGGTTTATGTATAGAAATATAAACGGAAAAGGATTTAAAAACTTTATTAAATATATTGGCGCATTTTTTACATTTTTTACCATTGTAATGGGCTTTTCTTTACACAATACAATTGCTGTTTTAGAAGGACATTTCGGTAAAAAGAGTGAATTTGTTAGAACACCGAAATTTAATATTAAATCTTTAAAAGACGGATGGAAAAACAATAAATACATAAGCAAAAACATCTCTGTAAATGTTATTATTGAAGGACTATTAGTTCTTTATTTCGCTTTCGGAATGTATAGTGCATTTATTGTTGGTGATCAAGGAGGAGATTTTGGTTTATTCCCATTTCACTTAATGTTATTTATTGGTTTTGGATATGTTTTTATAAAATCTATCTTTTCTAAAGCTTAATGGATTTTATTAAAAAATATAGTAATCAGTTAATTGTATTTTTTTGCTTATTACTCTATTTTTATTTTGCTTATTTTTTAGAAAGAACCGAGTTTTCTAAATTACTTTTTTTATGGTTTTCTCTTTTTACTTTAGCATACTTTTTATGGAAAAAAAACACGGATAAATTTAAACTATTAGTTGGACTAGCAATTTTATTTCGATTAGTTTTCCTGTTTGCAATTCCTAATTTATCTCAAGATTTTTATCGATTTATTTGGGATGGAAGAATGATTTTAGAAGGTTTCAACCCGTATTTATCATTGCCAGAAACATTTATAGAACAACGAAATTTCCCTATAAATCAAGCGATAGATTTATATAAAGGAATGGGAGAAATGAATGGAAGTCATTACACAAATTATCCGCCGATTAATCAATTGTGTTTTTTAATTGCTGCCATTTTTTCCAACAAAAGTATTTTAGGTGCTGCGGTTGTAATGCGAGTAATTATCATTTTAGCGGATGTTGGAATTATATATTTCGGAAAAAAGTTACTAGAAAAATTAAACTTACCAATTCATAATATCTTTCTGTATGCGTTAAATCCATTCATTATTATTGAGATGACTGGAAACTTGCATTTTGAACCTGTTATGCTTTTCTTTTTAGTATGGAGTTTATATAAACTTCAACAAGAAAAATGGATTTGGGCAGCAATTTTGTTAGCTTGTTCTGTTTCTGTAAAATTGATTCCTTTATTGTTTTTACCATTATTTTTTCAATGGTTTACTTCGACTTCGCTCAGTACAAGAATAACAAAAGATGTCATTGCGAACAAAGTGAAGCAATCTAAACAGATACCTAAGTGGATTCCTATTTTAACAGGAATAACAAGGTTGATGATTTTCTACCTAATCGTTTTTGCAACTATTATATTACTGTTTATTCCTTTTTATTCATCAAAGTTTATTAATAACTATTCTAATTCTGTAGGATTATGGTTTAGAAATTTTGAGTTTAATGCTAGTGTTTATTACATCGCAAGAGAAATAGGTTATTTGTTTAGAGGTTGGAATGAGATTGCAATTATTGGTAAAATAATGCCAATATTAACCATCTTATTTTTATTAGGCATTACATTTTTTAGAAAAAATAAATCGATTAAAGAACTTATAACAGTAATGCTGTTTGGATTGTCTTTTTATTACTTTACCACAACCACAATGCATTCTTGGTATGTGGCAACGTTGGTGATTTTATCGGTATTTACGAAATATAGATTTCCTATTATATGGTCTTTAGTTATCATTTTAAGTTACCAAGCTTATGCAAATTCACCATGGACAGAGAATTTATGGTTTGTTGGAATAGAATATGCTATTGTTTATGGATTTTTAATCTGGGAATTATTTATAAAAAAACCCACTCAAAAATCTGAGTGGGAAAAATTGCTATGAAAAAGAAAAAGAAGTGGTCTTTCAACCACTTTTCAAATATAGATAACATTTTCTTATTTACAAAAAAACTTTCACAAAAATTAAGTGGGTATTATTTTTAAGTAAATAATTAGTTAAAGTTTAAACACCTCATTATCTTTTAGTTTGTATTTTTGATTACTTTCAATACATGTTGCTTCTCCGTTTTTATCAAAATTTAATCGATGACCATATTCACTAATCCAACCAATTTGTTTAGATGGATTACCAACTACCAAAGCAAATGGTAAAATTTCTTTTGTTACAACTGCTCCTGCTCCTACAAAAGCATATTCTCCAATATTATTTCCGCATACAATCGTTGCATTAGCGCCTATACTTGCTCCTTTTTTAACAATAGTTTTTAAATATTGATCTTGCCTTTTTATAGCACTTCTAGGATTGATAACATTTGTAAAAACCATTGATGGACCTAAAAAAACATCATCTTCGCAAATTACGCCAGTGTATATAGACACATTGTTCTGAACCTTTACATTTTTTCCTAATTCTACTTTAGGTGATATAACAACATTTTGACCAATATTACAACCTTCGCCTATTATACTATTTGGCATAATATGGCTAAAGTGCCAAATTTTAGTACCTTTTCCAATAGTACAATTCTCATCTATAACAGCTGTTTCGTGAGCAAAAAAATCTTCAGGTATATTATTCATATAAACAAAAATAAAAAACTCAACCTAAATGGTTGAGTTTTTTTAATTATTCTACTTTAAACGTAATTGGTAATGTATATTTTACCTTTACTGCTTTGTTATTTTGTT
>JAHDHE010000056.1:0-2358 GCA_020631475.1 Tenacibaculum sp.
CTAAAGTTATTATTATTGAAACCCAATTACCGGTATCTAATGCTTTTTGTACTTCAGCTTCTTTAGCTGAATTGTCTTTAATTCCAACTAAAAAAGTTCCTATGATTGACGCTACAATACCAACTCCTGCAATTACTAAAGGCAATAGGATTGGTCCCATATTGTTGAATCCATCAGTAAATTGAGTAGTTGTAGACATGTCTCTAATTACATAATTTCCTAATACCATGGCAGCTAAAACAGTTGCAACGTATGAGCCAAATAAATCGGCGCCCATACCAGCAACATCACCAACGTTATCACCAACATTATCTGCAATTGTAGCTGGATTACGTGGATCATCTTCCGGAATTCCTGCTTCTACTTTACCTACTAAATCTGCTCCTACATCGGCAGCTTTGGTATAAATACCCCCACCAACACGGGCAAATAAGGCAATAGATTCTGCTCCTAATGAAAAACCTGCTAATGCTTCTAAAACTACAGTCATGTTTTCATAAAAAGATCCAGCGCCTCCAATAAATTGACTGGTAAAGAAAATAAAGAATAAACTTAATCCTAAAACAGCTAAACCTGCTACTCCAAGTCCCATTACCGTTCCGCCACCAAAAGATACTTTTAAAGCTTGTGGTAAACTTGTTTTTGCAGCTTCGGCAGTTCTTGCATTTGCATCAGTAGCAATACGCATTCCTATATTTCCTGCTAAGGCAGAGAATATAGCTCCAATAATAAATGCTGGAACAATCATCCAACTTGTTGTGTCTACTAATTTTGATATAATAAATAGTGCTACTGAAGCAATAGCAACAAAGATTAACAATAATCGATATTCTGCGGCTAAAAAAGCAAGAGCTCCTTCTTTAATGCTTTTCGAAATGGACTGCATTTTGTCACTTCCAGCATCTTGTTTTTTTACCCAGACCATTTTTATATACATAAAAATAAGTCCTAAAACAGCCAATATTATTGGCAAATACATTATGTTTTGTTTCATGTTTAAGTTATTAGATTAGTTATAAGTGTTCGTAAATATAACAAAATCAATAACTAAACAAAAAACCTCTCTGAGTTATCAGAAAGGTTTTTTGAAATTTATTAAGAAATTACTAATTATATAGTAAAGTCTCCATTGGTTTTATGTTCGCTGTTTTCGTAACGTTCGATACACTTATCTAAGATTTCATAAGCTTCGTTTGCGTCACCCCAAGCACCAATATCAACCTTCTTTTTTTCTAAATCTTTATATACTTGAAAGAAGTGAGTTATCTCTTTTACTCTGTGTGGGTTTAAGTCTCTAAGATCGTTGTAGGTATTCCAAATAGGGTCAGTAGTTGGTACACAGATAATTTTTTCGTCTGGACCTTTTTCATCTGCCATATGGAAAACACCGATAGGTTTTACTTCCATAACACACATTGGAAAAGTTGGTTCAGCTCCTAAAACTAATACATCTAATGGGTCACCATCTAAGGCTAAAGTTTTTGGAATAAATCCGTAATCTCCAGGATACATCATTGATGAAAATAACATTCTATCAAAACGTATTTTTCCTAAGTCAAAATCGTACTCGTATTTATTTCTACTACCTTTAGGTATCTCTATTAAAACATCTACTGTCTTTCTTTCTTTTGCAGTCATATTTTCTTGCTTTTCTTCGTTTCTAAAAATCGGATTGCAAAAGTAGCAATTTATTGGGATTTTAAAAGAGAAAAGTTGGGTTATTTTATTGTTAAATCAATGATTATAAGCCTGGTTTAATTCCTATACGAATTGCGAATTTAGGGGTTGGGGTAGCAGTAAATCCTGAAGGAGGAGTGTAATTACTTCTCCAAATAGCATCAATCCTTAAAAATCTTAGATTTCCATAACCTAAATTTTCAAGACCTACACTGTATTCGTAATATAGTTTTTGAGGAGCGTTGTATTTAATATCAGATCTATTTATAAATCGATTTTTATCAGATATAGTTCCGTAGGCAGCTCTAAAAGTAACTAAACTTCTTAGTTTTAATCTTTTTAGTAACGGTATTCTGTTTAAAAAGAATCCATTAAAATGATGTTCTAAGTGAGTGGCTGTGTAAGCATCAGTTACAAAATCATAAAAATTTAACAAGCTAAAAGTGTTTCTAACTAATGAAAAAGATTGATTTGCAGGTACAGGGTTTAATAAACTTAAAGGTACTGTTCCGAAGGTTTTACCAGCTTCAAAAGTTGCATCTAAAACTCCAAATTTCCCTAGTAATATAGGTTGATTATATTGGAATTGAAATTTATGGTAATTATGAGTGCCATCTAAAACTCCACTGATTCCTTTTTTATAATTTAATATTAAGGTAGGGAAAGGATTTCTACCAAAAC
>JAHDHE010000056.1:2458-8506 GCA_020631475.1 Tenacibaculum sp.
CTGATTCCTTTTTTATAATTTAATATTAAGGTAGGGAAAGGATTTCTACCAAAACGTCTTTCTACTCCGTAACCATAAACAAATCTTCCTGGGGTATAAGAAAGATATATATTAGATGAAACATCTACAACTTTGTCTTGAATACCTCCGTTGTTATCTATGTAATTAATAGAGAATAAATTTGGATCTGCTGAGGTAATATTAGATTTAGTTAAATTTAAACCTACGTGAAGATTTCTTTTAATTTGTAAATCAAAATTTACTGCGGTTTTCTCTACTTGTGAAAGGAAACGATTGCTACCACGAGAAAATAGAGCAGCAGTTCCAAAACTATTTCCTAAAAGTTGTGTGGTGTTAAAAAGTACACTTCCTAATTGTTCAATGTCATTTTGATAAGCTAAACCAGTAGTGATTCTTGGTTTGTATGCAAGAAGATATCTCCCTTCAAGCGCATATTTCGCTTTTTTATCTTTAAATCCGTATGCTAAATGACCATTAACTCTAAATCTATCATCTTTAGTTTTAAATGTTCTAAAGCCAACTTTAGTTCTAAACCCCTCAATTTCATTTTCGGCAAAGGTTGTCCAAAAAGGTCCAAACTGAACGCCAAAATTTGTGTTTATATATCCACTAGATATAGTATTAATAAAACCTGTTAAATTTTTAATTCGCTTTTTCTTTTTAACTTTATTTATTAGCTGATATGTTGATTTGTTTTCTACAGATTCAGTTGAATTCCAATACGTACTATCTTTTTCAAATTGGTCAGGTCTAATTTTTATAATTTTACCTGTATAAAAACTACTGGCTAATGGTTTATTTAAAACATAATTATCGAATGTAATTGTTTTTTTTATGGTTAAACCCTTGTTTGTTTCACTTTTGTCAACAAATGTAAAATCACCGCCATAAGCATTTTTGGTAGGAAGATAAATAGAGTCATTTTTAACTTCATATTCTTTTTCAAACGAAAGTCCTCTTACAAAGTTTAGGTTGATTTCTTTTCGAACTTTCATTTTTATTTTCTCTATTGAAAAATTTTTATCAGCTACCCAAAAGTTTCCTTCGAAAGCTAAATCACCTTCTCTAATCGGAAAAAAATAAATGTTATATAGTTTTTTATCATTTTTTGTTATGCTGTCATATAAAACATAATCGTAAGTTGCAAAACCATCTGTAGATAAAGGACTTACAAAAGATTTAGTTAACAGCGTAATGTTGTTTTTAAAAATGTCTATGTCTTGAAATGTATTAGACATTCTATCAAAAATAAAACCTTGAGCACCTAATCCTTCTGATTTTTCCGCTTCAATATCTGTTCTAACTTCTTTAGTTACATTATTACCATAAGTTTTTGAAATCTCTTCACTTATATATATTGGAATATAGTAATTAACGCCATCGTCATCGTAATTAACATCTTTTATAGCTTGTTTATATTCTCGTTTAAAAACTTTTTTTAGAAAAGCAGTGTCTAAGTTATTTAAACCTATTTCAATAGATTTATGCTTTTTGTATTGATAGTAGTCTACCTGTTTTAAACCATTTTTTCTTTTTCTTTTCCAGATTTCCTTTAAGATTTTATAAGCAGGGTTCTCTTTCTTTTTTAGTCTCTTTTTAGGTTTAGTAACAACAACAACTTCATCTAATTGATTACTTTCTTCTGTGAGTACAATGTTTAAGAATTTTGTATTTTCACTAACGCTGAATGTTTGTGTTTGGAAACCTATAAAAGAAACCTCTAATGTTCCTTTATATTTTTTTGTTTTTAGAAAAAATCGACCATTATCATCTGTGGTAGTACCTAAATTGGTTCCTTTTAACATAACATTAACATAAGGAAGTGGGTTTTCAAATTCGTCAACAACTTTACCTTTTAAAGTTAATTGCGCGTGTAATGAATTGGCAATCAGTAGTAGTGAGAAAATTAATGTCTTTTTCATATCTTTTTGTAGTGCAAAATCCTTTTGACAAGCGGTCAAAAGGATTTTGGTTTCTTTTCTATAGTTAGTTTTCTTTTTTATTTACGGTACATTACTTCTTTTACAGCTTTAACTACATCACTTGCATTTGGTAACCATTCTTCTAATAAAACTGGAGAATAAGGAGCAGGTGTATCAGCTGTTGTAATTCTTTTTATAGGAGCATCTAAATAATCAAACGCTTCATCTTGTACTCTAAAAGTAATTTCAGAAGAAACACTTCCGAAAGGCCATGCTTCTTCTAGGATAACTAATCTATTCGTTTTCTTTACAGACTCTAAAATAGCATTGTGATCCATTGGGCGAACTGTACGTAAATCGATAATTTCAATAGAAATTCCTTCTTTTTCTAATTCTTCTGCAGCCTTGTATGCTTCTTTTATAATTTTACCAAAAGAAACTACAGTTACATCTGTCCCTTCTTTTTTAGTTTCTGCAACGCCAATAGGAATGATATATTCTCCTTCAGGAATTTCCATTTTGTCACCATACATTTGTTCAGATTCCATAAAAATTACAGGATCGTCATCTCTAATAGCAGCTTTTAATAAGCCTTTAGCATCATAAGGGTTAGATGGTACGATTACTTTTAATCCTGGGCAATTAGCAAACCAGCTTTCAAAAGCTTGTGAATGTGTTGCGGCTAATTGACCAGCAGAAGCAGTTGGTCCACGAAAAACGATTGGGCAATTAAATTGTCCACCACTCATTTGACGAATTTTAGCTGCATTGTTTATAATTTGATCAATACCAACTAAAGAGAAATTAAAAGTCATGTATTCAACTATTGGGCGATTTCCGTTCATTGCAGAACCAACTGCAATACCACCAAAACCTAATTCAGCAATAGGAGTATCAATAACTCTCTTTGCTCCAAACTCGTCTAACATTCCTTTTGAAGCTTTGTACGCCCCGTTATATTCTGCTACTTCTTCACCCATTAAATAAATGCTTTCATCTCTTCGCATTTCTTCGCTCATGGCTTCACAGATAGCTTCTCTAAATTGTACTGTTTTCATACGTATTTTAAGTAGTTGTTTATCAAGAATGCAAAAATACTAAAAATAGAAATACTAAAATGTTTTTTAATAGAAACAAATTAAATCAGTATGTTAAAAGGGCTTGTAAATAATAGAAGTCAAAAAATTTACTATGCATGCATAGTAAATTAAAAAAAAAACGTAACTTCGTCGCTCAAAATTAAGTTTCTTAAAAACAGCAATATATGAAAATATTAGTTTGTATCAGTCACGTACCTGATACTACTTCAAAGATCAACTTTACAGATAATGATACAAAGTTTGATACTAATGGAGTTCAATATGTTATTAACCCTTACGATGAGTTTAGTTTAACTCGTGCTATGTGGTTTAAAGAAAAGCAAGGTGCAAGTGTAACTGTTGTAAATGTTGGTGGAGCATCAACTGAGCCAACTTTACGTAAAGCTTTAGCAATTGGTGCTGATGATGCAATTCGTGTGAATGCAGAACCTACTGATGGCTTTATGGTTGCTAAAGAATTAGCTGAAGTTGTAAAAAACGGAGGATATGATTTGGTGTTAGCAGGAAAAGAATCTGCAGATTATAACGGTCAAATGGTTCCAGGGATGTTAGCATCTTTAGTTGATTTCAATTTTGTGAATGCATGTGTTGGGGTTGAGATAGATGGATCTAGCGTAGCTTTAAGTAGAGAGATAGATGGAGGTGAAGAAAAAGTTTCTTCAACTTTACCAATGGTAGTTGCTGGTCAAAAAGGAATTGTAGAAGAAAAAGATCTTCGTATTCCTAATATGCGTGGAATTATGATGGCGCGTAAAAAACCTTTAGCGGTTGTAGAAGCAACAGGTGTTGCTGCAGCTACTTCTACTCAAAATTTCGAGAAACCTGCAGAAAAAGGTGCTGTTAAGTTAGTTGATAATGTTGATGATTTAATCAACTTATTACATAACGAAGCAAAAGCAATTTAAATTAAAAATTTAGTCATTGCGAACAAAGTGAAGCAATCTGTTTTTTTAAGATTACTTCGTCAGCTTTTCTTGTAATGACGTCTAAAAAAAATAAAAATATGTCTGTATTAGTTTTTGCCGATTCATCGGAAGGAAAATTTAAAAAAACTGCGTTTGAAGTAGTTTCGTACGGAAAAAAAGTAGCTGAGCAATTAGGAAGTGAAATGGTGGTGTTAACCATTAATGGAGGAGATGCTTCAGAATTATATACTTACGGAGCTGAAAAAGTTGTGGAGGTTAAGAATGATTTAGCTTCTTTTAACGCAAAAGCATACGCTTCAGTTATTAAACAAGTTGCTGATGCAAAGGGGTCTAATGTTGTTATTGTTGATTCTAGTATCGACGGATTAACAGTTGGTCCGTTAGTAGCGGTTGCTTTAGATGCAGGTTATGCATCTAACACAGTTGCTTTACCTAGCAGTACAAGTCCGTTTGTTGTAAAAAGAAAAGCTTTTTCAAATAAAGGATTTAATAACACTGAAATTTCAACAGAAAAGAAAGTAGTAGGGGTTGCTAAAAATTCATACGGAGCTCATGAAAATGCTGTAAGCGGTTCGACTGAAAGTTTTGAAGCTGTTTTACCAGTATTAGGTGTGAAATCTGAAAGTATTAGTAAAGCTACAGGTACAGTTACTATTGCAGATGCTGATATCGTTGTTTCAGCAGGTAGAGGGATGAAAGGTCCAGAAAACTGGGGAATGATTGAAGAATTAGCTGATGTTTTAGGAGCGGCTACTGCATGTTCTAAACCAGTTTCTGATTTAGGATGGCGTCCTCACAGTGAGCACGTAGGTCAAACAGGTAAGCCAGTAGCGTCTAACTTATATATTGCAATTGGTATTTCGGGAGCAATTCAGCACTTAGCAGGTATCAATGCATCTAAAGTAAAAGTAGTAATCAATACAGACCCTGAAGCACCTTTCTTTAAGGCTGCAGATTATGGTATTGTTGGTGATGCTTTTGAAGTAGTGCCTCAATTAGTTGAAAAATTAAAAGCTTTTAAACAAGCATAATTTTACTGGGTAATTTATCTTTTTCTAGAAATTAAAGATCAACTCATAATTTTTAGTAAATTGTGCCCATATAAAAAGGCTGTCTAAATTTTAAGCGTAGCGCCTAAAATTAGACAGCTTTTTGTTATCTTATGACGATTGATACATGAGTTTAATTAAACTAACGATTAAAGGAATTTCATATAGCCAAACCCAAAGTGGAGCTTACGCATTAGTGTTAAGTGAAATGGAAGGAACAAGAACGCTACCTATTATTATAGGGGCTTTTGAGGCTCAGTCTATAGCAATAGCTTTAGAAAAAGAAATTCGCCCACCAAGACCACTTACACACGATTTATTTAAAACATTTGCTGATAGATTTTCTATTATAGTAAAACAAGTCATCATCCATAAATTGGTTGATGGTGTTTTTTACTCAAGCTTAACTTGTGAAAGAGATGGAGTAGAAGAGGTGATAGACACACGTACTTCTGATGCAATTGCATTGGCAGTTCGTTTTCAAGCACCTATTTTTACTTATGAAAACATTTTAGATAAGGCAGGTATTTATTTAAAAATGGATGAAGAGTTAACGATTGAAGAGGATTTAGAATCTGATGAAATTGAATTTTCTTTAGAAGAAGAAATAGAAGAAGAAGGAGGTTATTCTCACCTATCGTTAAGAGAATTACACGAACAATTAAATGAAGCTGTTGCCGATGAAAACTATGAATTAGCAGCAAATATTCGTGACGAAATTAGCAAACGATCTTAAAATTAAAATATACATAATGAAGAAATTATTTATTTTCATAATGCTTTTTGCATCAGTGGTAACTTTTGGTCAAAGTATTGAAAAGAAGTGGAATTTTTCATCAATTACAACTACAGACGGTAGTTCGGTAGTTGCTATCAATCCAACAGATGTTTTAGATTTATCTAAAGGAAACTTTAATTATTCTTTAGTAGCAAAAGATAGTTTAAAAGCTGGAGGAAATTATATCCATCAAAACAACTTATTAATATTTAACTACAAACAACCAAACGATACGGTTCGTTATTATAATGT
>JAHDHE010000057.1:0-1641 GCA_020631475.1 Tenacibaculum sp.
GAAGTACAAAAAGCATTAGATACCGGTAATTGGGTTTCAATAATAATAACTTTAGCCGCAAGTTATTTCTTAATCGATTGGATGTTACCCGAAACTATGCAAATGAGTTTCTTTGGAGAAGGAATTAAAGATGTTTCTTCAATAAACGTATTCTGGTCAGCATGTATCGGATTAGCGGTAGGAGCATTAATATCAATGGTTACCGCATACTATACAAGTTTAGGTAAAAAACCTGTAATGAGCATCGTTCAGAACAGTGCTACTGGAGCAGGAACAAATCTTATTGCTGGTTTAGCTGTAGGAATGAAGTCAACTTTTTTATCAGTTATTTTATTTGCTGCTGCTATTTATGGTTCATACTATTTTGCAGGATTTTACGGAGTTGCTTTAGCTGCATCAGCAATGATGGCAACAACTGCAATGCAATTAGCTATTGACGCTTTCGGACCAATTGCAGATAATGCTGGTGGGGTTGCAGAAATGAGTGAATTAGAAGATCACGTTCGTGAACGCACAGATATTTTAGATTCAGTAGGAAATACAACTGCTGCAGTTGGTAAAGGATTTGCAATTGCTTCTGCTGCATTAACAGCTTTAGCTTTATTCGCTGCCTATGTAACCTTTACAGGTATTGACGGAATTAATATTTTTAAAGCAGATGTTTTAGCAATGTTATTTGTTGGAGGAATGATTCCTGTAGTTTTTTCTGCCTTAGCAATGGAATCTGTAGGAAAAGCCGCTATGGAAATGGTGCATGAAGTACGTCGTCAGTTTAGAGAAATTCCTGGAATCATGGAAGGAACTGGAACTCCTGAGTACGCTAAATGTGTTGATATTTCAACCAAAGCTGCTTTAAAAGAAATGATTTTACCAGGTTTAATTACCATCATCACTCCTATTTTAATTGGATTAGTTTTTGGTGCAGAACCTTTAGGTGGTTATATGGCTGGTGTTTGTGTATCTGGTGTTATGTGGGCAATCTTCCAAAATAATGCTGGTGGTGCTTGGGACAATGCCAAAAAATCTTTTGAAGCTGGTGTAGAAATTAACGGAGAAATGACTTATAAAGGTTCTGATGCGCATAAAGCTGCTGTAACTGGTGATACTGTTGGTGATCCTTTTAAAGATACTTCTGGTCCTTCAATGAATATTTTAATTAAGTTAACTTGTTTAGTTGGTTTGGTAATTGCGCCTTTATTAGGAAATCATGGTGCTGCAGAACATGTAACTAACGAAATTAAAAAAGAAGTTCGAGTTGAAGTAAAATCTGCTGATGGAGAAATGGCAAAAGCCACAATAACCACATCAACTACCAAAGACGGAAAAACAGTTACTGATGTTCAAAAACTTGAAGGTACTGCTGAAGAAATTGAGGCAAAAGCCAAAGAAACTGGAGAAATAGTTTCGGTAAACGTAAAAAAAGACACAAAAACTATTGAAGTAGAAGTTGAAAAGAAAGAATAATTTTTCATCTTCATAAAACCAAACCCGATAGTATTAATTTCTATCGGGTTTCTTATTTTTGTATGATGTCAAAAAGAACCCAACGTAATTTTAAAATAGATAACCCAAAAGAGTTTAAGCAAAAATTATTTGCTTGGTCTAAACAGTTCGAAACTGCTCTTTGGTTAGATTCTAACA
>JAHDHE010000057.1:1741-8236 GCA_020631475.1 Tenacibaculum sp.
ATTAAAATAAAACTTCGAATTCATAAAGATGAATACCATCAAAAAGTAACCAAAGTTTTAAAACATATTCATAGAGGTGATATTTACGAAGCCAATTTTTGTCAAGAATTTTATGCAGAAAATACAACCATCAATCCGTATAAAATTTATCAACACTTAAATGACATCTCAGAACCTCCTTTTGCTACATTTTTTAAGCACGAAAATCTATATCTGCTTTCTGCAACTCCAGAACGTTATTTAAAAAAAGAAGGAACTAAAATTATTTCTCAACCTATAAAAGGAACAGCAAAACGTTTTATTAATAAAATTGAAGACGATAAAATTGCATTCGACTTAGCTCGTGATGAAAAAGAACGCTCAGAAAATATTATGATTGTAGATTTGGTTCGCAATGATTTATCTCGAACTGCTACAAAAGGAAGTGTTCATGTTGAAGAACTGTGCAAAGTGTATTCTTTTAAACAAGTACACCAAATGATCTCTACTGTAACATCCAAGGTTGAGTCGACAACACACCCTGTTGATATTATTAAAGATACTTTTCCTATGGGAAGCATGACGGGTGCTCCTAAAATATCAGCAATGGAAGTTATTGAGGATTTAGAAGAAACAAAACGTGGACTCTATTCTGGAACCGTTGGTTATTTTACTCCCAATGGCGATTTCGACTTTAATGTAGTTATTAGAAGCATCTTATACAATACTGCCGAAAAATACGTTTCTTATTCTGTAGGAGGAGCCATTACAGCTAAATCTACTCCCGAAAAAGAATATGAAGAATGTCTTTTAAAAGCGAAGGCAATGAAATATGTTCTTTTAAACAACTAATTAAACTTAATTATACCCATAACTATGAAAAACATCTTAAAACCTCTAATTTTAATCTTATTTTTAATTGGTGCAATTGCTTGTAAAACCAACAAATACTCATTTGTAAATGAATATCCTGTAAAACATCTACCGTTAATTGATAGTACTAATTTTAGCAACCATGTTGAAGGAAAACTTTTAAGTAAAGAAGAACAGAAATTACTAAAATTACCTTCAGTTTTTGAAGATCAATTAAATGATGAAAAAGCTAAAATAGGAATCTCTTACCTACCTAAAATATCTGATGAATTTCAATCTATTGTGTTTTATTTTTACCCTAACAGTAAAGAAGTAATTTCAATGTTAGTAAATTACGACAAGAATTTTTCTATTATTAACAGTCAGGTTTTAGCTTATGACGAGATTATTGATGGTATGTTAAAAACAACATCAAAATTAGATAAAAACAAAATAGAGTTAACAGAATATATTTCTGAAAACCCTTCTACATTATATTTTAAAATCTCAAATAACGGAGATATTACAAGAGAATAAAATAGTAAACAATACATTTTATTTATATTTACTAAATGATGATTATAGAGCAAGAAGAAAAATTTAAAGATGTACTTTCTAAAATTGAAGGAACTCCAAATGAACAAAGTTTTTTTAACACTTTTTTAGATGAATATCCTGAAGATTGGAAACAACTTAAAATTACATTCTCTAAATTTAAAAGAAGTAAACAATTTGGTAAAACCATTCCGTTACCTAAACCAGAAGTTTCTTTAAGAACAGAAATTAGACGCTGGTTAAAAAAGCAATAATTGTTTATTAATAGATGATAGAAAGATTATTTACCCAATTTTTATATATCTTAATAGTTTTTCCTATTTGTTTTTTTCTTTTAAAGACAAATCCAAAAACAACATTAAGATTTTTTTAATTTTCATAGCATATTTTATAGCAATACAAATAGCTAGTTATTTACCCTTTCTATTTAATTTTTTCAATGAAAAAATGAATTGGTCAGGAAAGATCTACTCTATAATAGTTTCTTTAATTTTTTTAATTTTATATAAAGGAAACAAAATAAAGGATTACTATCTTACATTATCTCAGAATAAAAAAGAAAAAAGAAAAGTAATTCTTATTACATTTTGTTTGTTTGTTTTAGTGTTACTATTAGGAAATAAGAGTAAACCAATAAATTTCAACTTAGAAAAATTAACGTATCAAATGACTATTCCTGGTATAGATGAAGAGTTAGCTTACAGAGGAATAATGCTAAGTTTATTATCTCAAATATTCATTCCCTATTTTAAACTAGGAAGAATTATAAAAGTTAATCCCGCAATCTTAGTTACCTCTATTTTATTTGGACTTATACATTCCTTATTTATTAATAATAATTTTGAATTAAATTTCAACTCTTATTCTTTTGTTGTTACATTTTTATTTGGATATACTTTGGGATACATAACTATTTTAACAAAAAGTATTTTACTACCTTTAGTCATTCACAACACTTGGAATACAATTCTTCAAATTTTTAAAATGTTTATCAACTAATGACACACAAAGAATTTAACTTTAACTACCATAAAACAACTTTTTACGGACAATATTGGCAACCAGAAACTGTAAAAGCAGTTGTAGTTATTGTTCACGGAATGGGAGAACACTCTGGCAGATATCAACACGTAGCTAAAAAATTAACAGATAATAACTTTGGTGTAATTGCTTTTGATCATTTTGGCCATGGAAAAACTGAGGGAAAAAAAGGCCATAACCCAAACTATAATGCTGTTTTAGAAAGCGTTTCTAAATTAATTTATAAAGCAAAAGATGTTTTTGGAGACAAACCAATGTTCTTATACGGACATTCAATGGGTGGTAATACTGTAATTAATTATGTTTTACGAAAAGAAAATAATTTAAATGGTGTAATTGCAACAAGTCCGATGTTAAAATTGGCTTTCCAGCCTCCAGCTTGGAAATTAACCGCCGGAAAATTAATGCAAAAAATAGCACCTTCAATTACTTTACCAAGCGAATTAGATGCTTCTCATATTTCACGTATTCAAGAAGAGGTTGATAAATATGTAAATGATCCGTTAGTACATGATAAAATAAGTCCAAATTTTTCAATACCATTCTTCGACGCGGCAGATTGGGCTATCGAAAACGCCTCTAAACTTAAAATTCCGATGTATTTATTACACGGAACAGATGATAAAATTATTGATTATAAAGGAACTGAAGCTTTTGCCAATAATACTAACAAAGCTACTTTAAAACTTTACGAAGGCGGTTATCATGAGCTACATAATGATGTATCTGCAAAAGAAATGCTTAATGATGTTGTAAACTGGTTAAATAGCCAACTATAAAATATTTTTTATTCTAAATGCTTCAGAAACTAAATAGTCATATTGATAAAAATTTCTCTTTTTTAAAAGAAAGAAAACTTCTAATTGCAATTTCTGGCGGAATAGATTCTGTTGTTTTAACACACTTACTACATCAATTAAAATATAATATTTCTCTAGCGCATTGTAATTTTCAATTAAGAGGTCAAGAAAGTGATTTAGATGAAGTTTTTATTAAAAACTTAAGTAAAGAATTATCTATTAAAGCATTTACCGTTCAATTTAAAACGGAGCAATATGCTAAAGAACATAAATTATCAACACAACTTGCCGCAAGAAAATTACGTTACGATTGGTTTTATGAATTAGGAGAAAAACATAATTTCGATTACATATTAACAGCTCATCATGCTGATGATAACTTAGAAACTTTTTTAATCAATTTAACAAGAGGCACAGGGTTAGATGGTTTAACAGGTATTCCTACTGTAAATAATAAAATTGTTCGACCTTTATTAACTTTCTCTCAAGAAGAAATAAAAAACTATGCTATAAATAATACTATTTCATGGAGGGAAGATGCTAGCAATGCTCAAACTAAGTATTTAAGAAATAAAATAAGGCACGAAATTATTCCTAGTTTAAAAGAATTAAACCCTAGTTTATTAGAATCTTTTAATAAAACATCTAATTTTCTTAAGCAATCACAACAAATTGTTAGCGATAAAACTGAAGAAGTTTTTAAAGAAATAACTAATATAGAGGGTGATCTCATAAAAATAAACATTTCAAAACTAGTACAGTTATCCAACCCAAAAGCATATTTATATCAATTACTAAAAGACTATAAATTTACGGAATGGAATGACGTTTACCACCTAATTTACGCTCAATCAGGAAAGAAAGTCGTAACAAATTCCTATACTTTGTTGAAAGACAGAGATTTTTTATTACTTTTACGAACTGATAAAAAAGCCCCTGTTATGCAGGAGTCAATTATCATACATAAAGAAAACACCAGAATAACAAATCCAATCAACTTGTTATTCGAAAACGTTCACCAACAAAAAAATATCAGTTCAAATAGTATTTACGTTGATAAAAATTTATTAAATTACCCACTTTATTTAAGAAGATGGAAAAATGGTGATTATTTTTACCCCTCTGGCATGATTGGTAAAAAGAAAATTAGTAAATATTTTAAAGACGAAAAACTATCGGTTTTTGATAAAAAAAATATCTGGCTGCTTTGTACAAATGATGATAAAATTATTTGGATAGTAGGAAAAAGACAAGACAAACGTTTTTTACCCACCAACAAAACAACCAAATTATTAAAAATGAGCATTTAAAAACAACCCCTTATAAACTAACTCGAATGAAAAAATTCTTTACTCTATTTTTGTTATTCATAGGTTTAACTGTTTATTCTCAATCGGATGACAACCCTATCGTAGTAACTCCTACTGTCGAAAAAATCTCAGACACTGAGTACGATTTAATTTTTGAATTAGAAATCGCAGAGGACTGGCACTTATATTCTCAATATAACCCAGAAGACGCTTCTTTACCTATGACAATTTCTCCAGCTGAAGGTCAAACAGGATTTACTGTTGATGGTAAAGCAAAAGAAAGCGCAACTGAAACTGAATTTAGTGAAATTTGGGGAAAAGATGAAATTTTCTTCGTTGAAGAAGGTAAACTTATACAGCGTATTACTGTTACCGATCCAACTTTAACACAAGTAACTCTTAATTTAGACGCTCAAGTATGTAAAGAATACTGTTTACCTTTTGATGAAGATTTTACGTTCTCTTTAACTGGTGGTGTTGTAGAACAAACTGTTGCAGAAGTAGATGATAAAAGTAAATCTTTATCTCAAACTTTAAATCTTAATTTAAAAAATACTGTATTATTAAAAAGTACTACAGATAAAAGTATTGAAGAAAAAGAAGGAGATTCTTTATTAAACATCTTCTTATTAGGTTTTGTTGGTGGTTTACTAGCATTTTTAACACCATGTGTATTCCCAATGGTTCCTTTAACAGTATCATTCTTTACAAAAAGATCTGAAAAAAAAGGTAAAGGTGTTGGTAGTGCATTATTATACGGTTTCTTTATCGTTTTAATTTATGGTCTTTTAAGTTTACCTTTCCATTATTTAGATACATTAGACCCAGAAATCTTAAATACAATTTCAACTAACATATGGTTAAATGTATTTTTCTTTGCTGTTTTAATTTTCTTTGCAGGATCATTCTTTGGACTTTATGAATTAACATTACCAAGTTCTTGGAGTAATAAAGCAGATAGCGCATCTAACGTTGGAGGTATTATTGGTACATTCTTTATGGCGTTAACATTAGCAATTGTATCATTCTCTTGTACAGGTCCTATTTTAGGTTCTTTGTTAGCTGGTTCTTTAGGATCTAGCGGTGGAGCGATGCAATTATCAGCAGGTATGATTGGATTTGGAGCTGCATTAGCACTTCCATTTGCTTTATTTGCAATGTTCCCAGGTTGGTTAAACTCTTTACCAAAATCTGGTGGATGGTTAAACACAGTTAAAGTTATTTTAGGTTTCTTAGAATTAGCTTTCGCATTTAAATTCTTATCAAACGCAGACTTAGTTGGACACTGGGATTTATTAAAAAGAGAAATTTTTATTGGTATTTGGGCTGTTATTGCATTATTAGCTGCACTCTATTTATTCGGGTTTATTGGTAAGAAATACGGTAAAATATCTTTCTTAAGAGTATTAATAGGTTTAGGTGCTTTAGCTTTCGCAGTATACTTAGCTCCTGGAGTTATGGAAAAACCAGCGTGGAATCAAAATAAATTATTAAGCGGATTTGCTCCACCTCAATTCCATAGTATCTATAAAAAAGACAATAAATGTCCATTAGGATTAAATTGTTTTAAAGATTTCGAAGAAGGTATTGCTTACGCAAAATCTGTTAACAAACCAGTATTATTAGATTTCACAGGATGGGCATGTGTTAACTGTCGTAAGATGGAAGAAAATATTTGGAGTCAACCAGATATCTATTCATTAATAAATGATGATTATGTCTTAATTTCATTATATGTTGATGATAATGAAAGAAAATTACCTAAAGAAGAACAATTTGACTTTATTAAACCTAATGGTAAAATAAAAAGAATTAGAACTTATGGTGATAAATGGGCTACTTTACAAGCAGCAAACTTTAAAACAGCTTCACAACCATTTTATGTATTATTGAGTCCAAATTTAGAGGTACTTAATTCACCTCAACAATATTCAGATCATACAACTTATTATAATTGG
>JAHDHE010000058.1:0-5549 GCA_020631475.1 Tenacibaculum sp.
TCCATTCTGTTATTTTTCCGAATTTGCGTAAATCTGCAGGATCGTAATATGTTTTAGACATTTGTTTTGTTTTCTAGTTGAAAGTAAAAATACTAATTGTTTTTAAAACTTTACCAAAGTTGTAATGTTGCCTATTTCCCGTTTAAGCTCCAATCATATTCTAAAAACTTAACCTTTGCTTTACTACTGATTTTAGCATCAGAATATTTATTTAAAAAGTCGATTAAATCACCTTTTTTAGTGAAGTCTCCTTTAAACCATTCAAATATTTTAGATAATTGTACTTTTTTTTCAGAAATTTTATTTCGCTTAGGGTCATTGATGAATTTTTTCATCAGTTCGTCAGTTTTAGTTTCGTAATTAGCTTCTGTAAAAGCAAAGTTTCCTAATTGTGGGCAAGAACCTGATGCACAATTTACACCAACGTGTATTTTAGGATCATTAAAATCTTTGCGGAGTATTTTGTGTTCAATATGATTTAGAGTGTAAGTTTTTCCTCCAACTTTAGCAAAAGAAATATTCCAAGCATCTTTACCTTTCTTTTTTATTTTTAATATACTTTTTAAAGGATAATTATCTAAGATTAATTTTATAGTATAGGCATTATATGCGTTTACCCAAAAAGCTTTGGTTTTTGCTGCTGACCAATTTTTTTTAGGAGAAGTTTTGTCTAGGTGATTTAAATAGGTGTTTAGTTTAACTTCATCTTTTTTAAATGCTTTATAATTTACATTTCCTTTAGAATCAACGTGTTTTTTTAATAACGAATTGAAAATAGATGTTTGGCTAAATGAGTTTGTGAAAAAAGTAATACAAACTATTAAAAGAATTTTTCGCATGATTTTTGTTTTAAACTGATGGTTTAGACGTTTATTTAAACAATACATTACAAAGAATATCCCAAAAATTTATAAAATAAAAAAGCCTTAACAAATAAATGTTAAGGCTTAGTACTGAAGGCGGGACTTGAACCCGCACGGACATTACAGTCCATTGGATTTTAAGTCCAACGTGTCTACCAATTCCACCACTTCAGCAGAGGTGTGTTTTCTTTTTCTTGACAATTTTTAAAATAAGCCTCGTTAATAAAAACGAGGCTTAGTACTGAAGGCGGGACTTGAACCCGCACGAGCATTACGGCTCATTGGATTTTAAGTCCAACGTGTCTACCAATTCCACCACTTCAGCATAATTTGATTATTAATAATCAAATCTTGGTATATTTTTAAAGAAAGTCTCAGAGCGAAAGACGGGATTTGAACCCGCGACCCCCACCTTGGCAAGGTGATGCTCTACCCCTGAGCTACTTTCGCGTAGTCAAAAATTATTTTAATGAACTTATGCATTACTGCGAATGCGGGTGCAAATATAACACCTTTTTTTAAACGACAAAAAACTTTTTAATTTTTTTCTTCATTCAATTCATATTAAAATATATGGTCATTAGATAAGAAAGAAATATCTTTGCAAAAAATTATAAAACAAGAAGTGGATTCTGTTTCGTCTATACATACTAAACCCTCAGTTAAATCGATCTTTAAAGATTTTAAACAATTAACAAAAGTTGGTTTGTCGGTAAGTGTTGTGTTTACCTCTATTACAGGTTACCTATTAGGAGCCGAAACAATAAATTACACAACAGTTTTATTATTAGCTATTGGCGGATATTTAATGGTAGGAGCATCTAACGCCTTTAACCAGGTTATAGAAAAAGATATAGATGCTATTATGCAGCGTACAAAGAATCGTCCGTTGCCAGCAGAAAGAATGTCTACTACTACGGCTTTAATTATAGCAACGATTTTTACCATTGCAGGTATTGCAATTTTATATGCAATCAATCCTAAATGTGCATTGTTTGGTGCAATATCTATCTTTTTATATACAAGTGCATACACGCCATTAAAAGCAGTAACGCCTTTGGCAGTATTTGTAGGTGCGATTCCTGGTGCAATTCCTTTTATGTTAGGATGGGTTGCAGCAACAGGTGAATTTGGTATTGAAGCTGGATTTTTATTTATGATTCAGTTTTTTTGGCAATTCCCACATTTTTGGGCAATTGGTTGGTTACAATTTGAAGAATATAACAAAGCAGGTTTACATATGCTTCCTATGGATAAAAAGGATAGAGGAGCTATTGTGCAAATAATTTTTTATACCTGTATTATGATATTAATGTCTATTGCTCCAGTATTAAAAGTTACAGGTGCATTTTACATTTATCCTATAACAGCTGTTGTAGTTGCTTTACTAGGGGTGTTAATGTTATACTACGCGTTTAAATTATATAAATCACAAGAAAACACAGATGCAAGAAAGTTGATGCTGGCAAGTGTTTTTTATATTACAATCGTACCCATAATTTATGTGGTAGATAAATTTTTACACTAATGAGTGAACAAACTTTACAAGAAGAATTAAAAATAGGTAAGCAAAAATCAGCAAAACCAATGTTATGGGTTTCGATGATTAGTATGGTGATGTTTTTTGCAGGATTAACAAGTGCTTATGTAGTAAGTATGAAACGTGAAGACTGGATTACTTTCGATTTACCACAAGCTTTTTATATTAGCACAGTGTTAATTGTGTTAAGTAGTATTACTATATTTTTATCACAAAAATTTTTAAAGAAAGATAATTTAAAGATGTCATTAATCTTTTTGCTAGCAACTTTAGTGCTAGGATTAGGGTTTGTGTGGTATCAATATGTAGGGTTTTATGAGTTAAGGTCTGGAGGGTTATATTTTACAGGACCAGAAAGTACTGTATCTACATCTTTTATTATAGGAATAACATTTATGCACGTTTTACACCTGTTAGCAGGGGTAATTGTGCTATTAGTAGTAATTTATAATCATTTTAAAAAGAAATATTCATCGACCGATATGCTTGGGTTTGAACTAGGTGCAATCTTCTGGCATTTTGTAGATGTTTTATGGATTTATCTATTTTTCTTTTTCTATTTCATAAGATGATGAAAAATGCGTAATTTTGGCGCACTGTTTTAACAAAAATTAACAAAAAGAGATTTATGGGAGCAAATATTGCTGTAAATTCTGACAACAAAGAGACCTGGGGCGGAGGTGGTGCAAAACCATTTGGCGCTAGTTATGGTAAAATGATGATGTGGTTTTTTATCGTATCGGATGCATTAACCTTTTCTGGGTTTTTAGCAGCGTACGGTTTAACACGTTTTAAATTTATTGACTCTTGGCCAATTGCCGATGAGGTATTTACTCACTTTCCAGGGTTACACGGTGTGCACGCACCAATGTATTATGTAGCATTAATGACATTTATATTAATTGTATCATCAGTAACAATGGTGTTAGCGGTTGATGCAGGTCATCAAATGAAACAAAAGAAAGTTGCATGGTATATGTTTGCAACGATTATTTTCGGAATTATTTTCGTTGGTTCGCAAGCCTGGGAATGGAAAAACTTTATTAATGGTTCTTACGGAGCTGTTAAAACAAGTAATAATCATATTTTACAATTTGTAAAAGATGGTCATCAAATTGCATTAGCAGACTTTGTACATGTTGATAGAAAAGATGGTAGAGTACAACATACTCGTGAAAATGGATTATGGTTTGATAAAGAAGCTACAATTTCACAATACTCAGTAGCACAGGTTCAAGAAGCTTTTAAAGCAGATCCTTCTTTGTTAATTAGAACAGAAAAAATAAATCCAGAAACTAAGCAAAAAATAGTTTTATCAAGGGCAGAAAGTTTAGCGCAATTAGCGTTAGCAACTAGAGTTGTTGAAGGAGCTAACTTAAAAGAAAACGAATACGGTAATCCTATTTTTGCTGATTTCTTTTTCTTTATTACAGGATTCCACGGGTTTCACGTAGTATCAGGTATTTTAATTAATATCATCATTTTCTTTAATGTAGTATTAGGTACGTATGAGCGTAGAGGACATTACGAAATGGTTGAAAAAGTAGGTTTATATTGGCACTTTGTAGATTTAGTTTGGGTATTTGTATTTACCTTCTTCTACTTAGTATAATTAAAAAACGATATTAAAAATGGGTCACGCACACGAATCGAATAAAAAAAGAATTTGGGTTGTTTTAGCATTATTAACAATCATAACAACTGTTGAAGTTGGATTAGGTATTGTTAAACCAGCATCATTACACTTACATGGATGGGGTACTAGTTGGTTAAACTGGATATTCATTATCTTAACAATAGCAAAAGCTTATTATATTGCATGGGCTTTTATGCACTTAGAAGGCGAAAAAACATGGTTTAGAAGAGCTATCGTTTGGACAGCAGTCTTCTTAATTTCTTACTTATTATTCATTGTATTAATAGAAGGAAATTATTTATATGAAACATTAGCACCATTAGTAAAATGGTAATTTTATAAAAATTTGAAAAAAGGTGGTTTTAACCACCTTTTTTTGTCTTTAATTTATATTAAAATGAAGATTTCAAAAAAACATATTGTACTATTTGTACTATTTTTCGTGCCTATATTGTTTTACATATTATTGCAATTAAGCACGCATAATTTTGGAAAATTACCGATTGTATCTAAAAGTGTTATTGATGTTTCTTTAATTGATAAGAATTTTACTTTCGAAAAAAGAGTTACGGTAGTTTCATTTTTAGGAAATGATATTAACTTAGTAGAAGGTGAAGTATATAATTTAAAAGAAAAAATTTATACTAAATTTGATAATTATGTAAGTTTTCAGATGATTTCTTTTGTTGATGAGAGCCAGAAAGAAGCAATAGAAGAACTGAAAAAAATGTTAAGTGTTAATACTGATTTAGCTAGGTGGGATTTTATTTTTGCCTCTGGTGAAGAAATGCAAGCTTTACATGAAAGTTTTAAAACATCAGATTCTTTAGATGAAAATTTTCATTCTCCAAAAGCTTATATTATTGATAAAGAACTTAATTTAAGAAGAGGAAAATCAACAATTAAAAGTTTAGAAGATAAGAATCTATTCGGGTATAATATGAAATCTGTTGCAGAGCTTAAAAACGATATGATTGATGATATAAGTGTTGTTTTAGTAGAATATAAATTAGCCTTGAAGAAGAATAATAGAAGCGAAGATAGAAGAACAAATAGTATTTCAAATGAAAAAAAGTAACTATTCATACGTCGGTATATCGTTTATAATTTTATTGTTTGGCATTTATTCAGTGCCAAAAATTGTAAAACATTTTCAAAAATCAGATTTGCATAAATTCAATAAAGTACCTTCTTTTGAATTTATAAATCAAGATGGAGAAACGATTACTAATAAAGATTATGAAGGTAAGGTTTATGTAGTAGAGTTTTTCTTTGCTACTTGTCCAACAATCTGCCCAATTATGAATGCAAGAATGGTGGAAGTTCAAAATGAATTTATGGGTAATCCTAATTTTGGAATTGCATCATTTTCTATTACTCCAGAAATAGATACTCCAAATCAGTTAAAAGCATACGCTAAACAAAATGGTATAAACCATAAAAACTGGCATATGTTAACAGGAAAATCAGAAGATGTTGTATATAATTTATCAAACGAAGGATTTAAATT
>JAHDHE010000058.1:5649-8163 GCA_020631475.1 Tenacibaculum sp.
GTAGCTGTTGCTGGTTTATTTATGATTAATTTAAAAAAACTAGGTTTCGATGTAGAACCATTACGTTTTTTACCACCAATTTATGCAAGCATAAACGGTTTAACAGCTATACTATTAGTTGCCTCTGTCGTTGCGATTAAAAAAGGGAACAAAAAATTACACGAACAATTAAATACCACTGCTATTATTTGTTCAGCTTTATTTTTAGTAATGTATGTAGCATATCATATGACTTCTGATTCTACTAAGTTTGGAGGTGAAGGAATAATTAAAGGTATATATATATTTATATTATTAACTCACATTGTATTGTCGATAGTAGTCATTCCTTTTGTATTAATTACATTTATGAGAGCACGTTTAGGTAATTATCCTGAGCATAAAAAAATAGCTAAAATTACATTTCCATTATGGTTATATGTAGCTGTTACAGGTGTTGTAGTGTATTTAATGATATCTCCTTATTATGTTTAAAAAAGTTTTATCAATTTTATTTTTACTAATTGCTGCAAATACATCTGCACAATGTGCCATGTGTAAGGCGGTAGTAGAAGGAGGAAACGAAACAATAGCTGAAGGTGTTAATAACGGAATAACCTATTTAATGGTATTCCCTTATGTTTTAGTAGGCCTACTTTTTTATTTTTTATATCGTCATAAAAAGAATGCTAAAAATTAACATTCTAATAAGAGAGTTTTTTTGTAACAAATTCTATTTTTAGTCGTCATATAAAAACTAATAAAAATAATTGTACGATTTTGAGCTTGATAATGTTCAAAATCAAACAGTTGTAATTTTACTAGATATTTGTAGTTGACTGTATTATAGTTGATTACAGTTTGTTTCTTTTTTGGAACATGAATTGACTAACAATAACAAACAAAAAATATTTGTCTTGAAAACTAAAATTGTATTACTCGCAGCTTTGTTTATTTCATTAGCTGGTTTTTCACAAAAACAATGGACACTTAAAGAATGTGTTGATCATGCATTGAAAAACAACATTACCATTAAGCAAAATCAACTAAATGTACAATTGGCTGAAAAAGATGTAGCCATTGCTAAAGGAAATTTTTTACCTGATTTAAATGGGTCTGCTTCATCAGGATTAAGTTTTGGTTTAAGTGTTCAGAATGGAGCAAGAGTTTCAACTGATAATTTTAATTCTTCCTTTAATTTAAATTCTAGAGCTACAATATTTAATGGTTTCAGAAATTTGAATACATATAAGCAGGCTAAACTTGGCGTAGAAACGAGTAAGTTAGATTTAGAGGTAATTGAGAATGATATTTCTTTACGGGTAATAAATTCTTATCTGAATGTGTTATTCGCAAAAGAAAATTTATCTGTCGCTAAAACACAAGCCGAAATCAGTAATAAACAAATACAAAGAGTTAAAGCTCAGTTTGAAGCAGGTTCTATACCAAAGGGAGATATGTTAAATGTAGAATCTACAGCAGCAAATGATGCTCAAAATGTTATTACACAGCAAAATAGTTTAGATTTATCATTGTTAAACCTATCTCAGTTACTCCAGGTTTCTTCTATTAATTTTGATGTAGTTAAAATAGAAATTGATTCACCATCTTCTGCTTTGCTATATGATGATTCTAGTACGGTTTACGATAAAGCCTTAACAAATAGACCAGAAATAGAAAGAGCAAAGTTAAATATTGAAAATTCTGATTTAGGAATTGAATTAGCTAAAGGAGCATATTTACCAACATTAACTTTTTCAGCAGGAGCAAGAACAAATTATGTACATAGATTTGATACTACATTCGGAAGGAATGACAATTTTTTCAAGCAATTGAATGAAGAATTAGGTTATAACATAGGGCTTTCATTAAATATTCCTATTTTTAATCGTTTTCAAACTAAAAACAGAGTAGCTAAATCAAGAATTAATAAAGAAAATTCAGAATTAGCACTAGAAAGTCAAAAACTACAATTACGTCAAACAATAGAAACATCATTTTTAGATGCTAAAGCGGCAGCTAAAACATATGAAGCTGCTGAAATTTCATTAGAAGCGCAAAAAGAAGCTTTTAAAAATGCACAAGTAAGTTATGATTATGGTTCTATGACACAATTTGATTTTGATCAAGTTCGTAACCGCTTGGTAAACGCAGAAGGAGCAATGATTAGAGCAAAATACGATTACGTATTTAAAACAAAAGTATTAAAATTCTACTTTGGTGAGTCGATAGTAGATTAGTAATAAAGATTTTATTGTTGTTAAACCTCGTTATATTTTATGTAACGGGGTTTTTCTTTATAATGTATCTTTGCATTAATAAAAATAATTTCAGTTTGGCAACAATCTTAAATATTGAAACAGCAACAAAAAACTGTTCAGTTAGTTTAGCAAAAAACGGAGAAGTTTTAGCAATAAGAGAATTAAATGATGGTAACTATTCTCATGCAGAAAAGTTACATCCTTTTATTCAAGAAATTTTAGATGAAACTAAGATTAAAACAAATGAATTAGACGCAGTTGCCGTTAGTAAAGG
>JAHDHE010000059.1 GCA_020631475.1 Tenacibaculum sp.
TATGACTTGTATGCTTACTGAATTCCGTAAAAAGAACTCATGTTATCTTCAATATTAGAAGCTTTTTTAATTGCTTCATACATTTGAAAAGTTTTATTCTTTCTTTCGTTAGCTAAACGTTTTCTAGCTGTTTCGTAGTTAGGTAAAGCAGTTGGTGTTTCTTTCTTTTCTACTTCGAAAGCAAATACTCCTTTATCTCCTACTACATTGTTAACTACAGTTTTTTCTTTTGCATTTAACATCGCTCCTACTACTTTAGGCTCGTTACCTACACCAGATAAAGTTGGAGATTTTAAGTTTACAGTAGCAGCGTTTCTTACTATAACATTTCCTGATTTTGCTATTTCTGCTAATGTAGATCCGCTCATTTTAGCCTCGATCATTTTAGCTTTTTTCTCATTAGTTAAAATAGGACGTACTTTGTTAATTGCTTTATCAACTGGCATTAAACCTTTTTCAGTAATTCCTGTTAAAACAGCAACGATATAACCTCCTTCAATATCAAAACGCTTATAGCTTCCTACTTCATTTTCTTTATCAAAAGACCAAGTAATAATTTCTCTTTCGTTACCAATTCCTGGTACAGTTTCGTCTAAAGATTTTAAACCTACCGCTGGTTGAGAAGTTAAATTCTTTTCTTTTACTACTTCATCAAAGTTTTTTCCGTTTGCTAAATCTAAAGCAAAAGTTTCAGCATTTTGGAAAATAGTGTTTTCTGTAGCTTCAGAAGCTTCAATTTTACGACCAAATGTTGCTAACTTAACAACTGGTTGAAAGTTCTTTTGATCATCAATTTTAATAACGTGGAAACCAAATGGTGTTTTTACAACTCCCATATCTCCCTTTTTACCTTCGAAAACAAAATCTCTAAAAGCTGGCACCATTCTGTTATAACCAAACCAATCGTAGAATCCACCTTTTTCAGCAGAACCTTTATCTGAAGACATTTCTTTTGCTAAATCAGCAAATTTAGATTTGTTTGCTTTAACTACAGTTAATAAACTATCTGCAGTTTTCTTAGCTTCTTCTTCAGTTTGAGTTACATCTGCACCTGCACTAGAAGCTCCAACAAAAGGAATTAAAATATGACTTGCTTGAGCAGAATCTGGTAATTGAGTAACCTCTGTTACTTTTGATAATTTAAAATGTCCTACATCTTTATAAGGTCCAAAAACATCTCCTTCTTTACCATTAAAAATTTCTTCAGCAATTACCTGAGGAACTTGAACTTTAAACTTTAAAGATTCATCTAAAGTGATATCAGATGCGTTCTCTTCAAAAAACTCAGCATAATCAGTTGTGTTTTTTAATCCTTTAATCACAACTCCTCTATCTTCAGAATCTTCAATTAATTTTGCTACATCTGCTTTGGTTGCTGCTTCATCTTCGGTAGTTGGTTTAATATCAAACTTTACAAAATTGATATCTCTTGATGCGTCAACTTGAAAATCATTTTTATGATTATCTATATAGTTTTTAACATCACTCTTTTTTAATACTACTAAACTATCTGCGATAGATGTGTAAGGAACATATACAAAATTGCTTGTTAACTTAGTGTTTTCATTTATATAATTAGCTTCAGCTTCTTTTAAAGAAGATCCTAAACCAGCTGTTACTAAGTTATCGTAGGTAGTTTTTTCTATATTGTTTTTTAAAGAAAGCATATAGTTTTGCCAATTTTTCCAATCAGCTCCGTTTTCTTCTTTTATTGTTGCTAAAAATTCTTTGAATTTAGCTTTGTCAAAAATTCCTGAAGTTTGAAATCTTGGGTCGTTTTGAACAAATTGTGTATCGTATAAAGCATTCATAATATCTTCATCACCAACAGTAATACCAGCTTCTTCTAATTGAGTTTGGTAAATTTTTTGTCTGATTAAGTTATTCCAAACAGTTTTAGCTGCTTGCATTTCTGAAACTCTATTTCCTGTTTGTGCTTTATATGCATCTAAAGCTTCAGCAAATTGCTGACGAGTAATGGCTTCTCCATTTACTTCACCTACTTCATTTACTTTACTTGCGTTGAAAAAATCTGATATTGTAGAAGGGTCTAATACAAAAGCAAAAAGTGCTAAACCAATTACAAGAATTAAGAACATTGAGCGTTCTCTAATTTTCGATAAAATTGCCATACGTCATTTATTTTATTAACAGTGTGCGAAAATACAATTTCATAGTATATAATGCAATGTTTTTTTACGCTGTTTTTGAGGTAGTTTGACACAAAGAGTACAAAGTGATGTTTACTCTTCTTTATCTAAAATTGTAAAATAAACATCATCAATTTTTGTGGCGCTTACTTTTAGTATTTTTATTTGAAATTTTTCTATTTCTAGTACTTGATCTTGCTCTGGAATATTCTCGGTATGATAAATAATAAATCCTCCTAAAGTTTCATATGCTTCTTCTTTAGGTATTTCTAAATTATATTCTTCGTTTAGATAATCTACTTCTAAACGAGCTGAAAAATTAAACTCTCTATTATTTATTTTCTCTTCTAATAACTCTTGTGAATCATGCTCGTCTTCTATCTCTCCAAACAGTTCTTCAACAACATCTTCGACTGTTATTATTCCAGAAGTTCCACCATATTCATCTACAACAACGGCAATACTTTTTCGTTTTTTCATTAAAGCACTTAACACATCGTTAATTATCATTGACTCTGGAACAAACTCTACTGGTAATAAAATTGATTTTATTGAATTCGGTTTTTTAAATAACTCGAAAGCATTCACGTACCCTAAAATATCATCTAAAGAATTTTTATAAACTAAAATTTTAGACAGCCCTGTTGTTATAAATATTTTTTTAAGGTTACTAACGGTTTCGTGCAAATCGACTGCAGTAATTTCGGTACGTGGCACCATAATTTCTCGCGCTTTTACTTTATGAAACTCTAAAGCATTTTGAAAAATTTGTATTTCGGAATCGACTTGTTTTTCTTCGTTTCCACCATCTAATTGTTCTGAAATATAATTACCTAACTCTTCTTTACTAAATTCTGTTTGCTCTTCGTTCTCTTTTGTTTTAAAGAAAACATATAAACAGAAATCAGAAATTTTTGTAATAACCCAAGTTATTCCGTAAAAAATTAAATAGAAAAAATAAGCAGGCACTACAAATACCTTTAGCATTTCATTTGCGTAAATTCTAAATATAGCTTTAGGCAAAAACTCTGCTGTTACTAATATAATTAGTGTTGATATTACTGTTTGAGTTAATAGACTTAAATCAGTAAATAAATAATCTATAAAATAAATATCTGTTGGCAACAGGGTTTTAAACCATCCCATAAGTAATTTACCCATGAAATAACTGTAAATTACTAAAGCTACATTATTACCCACTAACATAGTGGTAATAAATTTTGAAGATTTTTGAGTTAGTGTTGCTAATATTTTTGCAAGAAAACCTTCTCTCTTTTTTTCAAGCTCTATATGTAATTTATTTGCTGATACAAATGCTATTTCCATCCCTGAAAAAAAGGCAGAAAATAAAATAGATGCTAAAATTATTAAGACTTCTGATTGCATTAACGCTGTTGATTTCTTTCTTCAACCTTTCTTCTAAAGTGGCGTTTAAAAAAGAATATTAAAGTAATAAAGATAGCAAATCCGAACATAATAAATGCTTCCTCTTTATCAGAATTCCATTTTAAAATTCCTTCGACTAAAAAAATTAAACCAATAACAAGGTATCCGTATTGTAAATATTTCCAAAGTGTATTCATTATATTTATTTTTGTGGTGCATCTAAATCACCTGTAATATCTTTAGCAATCCATTTTGATAAGTTATCTCTCGACTCAAAACCAAAACCATTAATCACTCCTTTTTCTGTGGTTAATCGAAATCCGTCTTCTGTAAAAAAATAACCTTCTTTTTGATCCCAAAACAATTGATTTGTTTCTAGTTTTGATTTATCTGTGTGATTTATAATAACAACGTTTCCTTTTATCTCTGAAATATTTGTTTTGCTATACGACAATGCATAATTACCTGTAACTGTAGTAGAATCCAATCTTGATTTACTGATAGAAACAATTTCTATTCCTTTTGGAAACTCGGTGTATGGATGTTCTTGTCTATTTGAATAATCGTAAAAAAGGGGCGCTTTTGTTTTTGAAGTTATTTTACCAGAGTCTTTCTTGATATGAAAAATATTTTCAGCTGTACCTACTGGTAAATTTTTATCAGCCAAAAAATCTCGCACCTCTTTTTTTGTATTGGTACAAGAAAAAAACATTGCTACCAAACAAATGGTAGCAATGCTATAATATGTATTTATTGAATTTTTATTCATTCAAACTTATTAAGGAATACGAACTGTTTCACCAATCCAACATCCAATTTTGTGAGATCCTCCTGAAGCTTTTCCTTTTTGGAAAATTAATTTCTTTGATGGAACATTTTTTCTATAACTAGAAATATATCTACCTGCACCACTACCTGGATCTACTCTTTGAGCTTTTAATGCTTTATTTAAAGCCGCAACATACACCATTCTTTTTTCAAACTCATCACTACCACAAGAGTTTGCACTTTTTTGGTATAAACTTGCAATGAATAAATATGCCTTACCATAACTAGGGTTATATTTTAACGCTTCGTAAGCTAAAGCTCTAGCTCTACTTCCACTAGTTCCTTGTGCTTCTTTTAACTTAAACTTAGCCTTTTTTATAGGGTCAGTTTCTAAATTGAAAGCTTTTTTTCTCATTTCAGCTGCTCCTCTATTGTCTCCGTTTTTAGCTAAAACCCCTGCTAAGAAGTTATAAGCATCAGCAGATTGAGTTGTTTTTGCATAAGCATTTGCTAGTTTTTCGAATAAAGGATCTGTTTGACATTCTTTATTATACATTCTAGACACTGCTCTTTTTAACCAAACTCCATTAGTTTTATTAGCTTCGAAATCTCTAGAATAAATAGGTATTAACCTTTCACAAGTTGCTAATATAGAAATCATTGCATCTAAACCTCCTTCTACTTGCCCTAATGAAGTAGAATTAATCGTATACGCTTTTAAGTTTCTCTTTTCTTTCGCAGAAATCGTTCCTAAAGAATCCTTTTCTTGTAACAATGAAACTTTTTTATTATAATCATCTAATTTTTCTTCTACAGATTCCATTACATCATCATAAGTATCAAATACCATTTGAGGATTTGTATCTTTATTTTTTTCGGTAACAGCTTTAAAATATCTAAAGATATTTTTCACTCCCATATCTTTAGGAGAAATTGCGTACGCCTTTTTAAGAATTTCGAAAACTTCTTGATCTGACGCTAATTTATTTTTGATTAAATAAGTAGCATAATCACTATGTGCTTTAGCTGCTTTTTTATTTGGAAAATTAACTAACCTTGCTTCGTAAATTCTTTTTGCTAATACAGGATCTTTAGTTTTTTCTGCAACCTTTGATCCGTACTTATATATATTAACTGATAATTTTGGGCAGTTAGTTAATAAGTATTCTAAATTTTGTTTAGCAGCCGCATACTTTCCTGAAGTTGCATCTCCTTTAAATAAGTTATACTTAATGTTACAATCTTGACTTGCTTGTGCTTTAACTCCATTTACGGCTACAAACAAAAATAATCCTGTTAGTATATACGTAATTTTTTTCATCCTATTATCAGTTTTTGTTAATCTATTTTTCTTTTTTGGAACCAATTAATATCGTTCAAAGATAAACTTAATCTTATATTAAAATAATTTTCTTTAATCAAATTATTAGCTGTTGTTCCTTTTTGTCCATACTCAAACCCAATGTTAACATTAGACATTTGTCTTGGCAATGGTAATCCTAAACCAACATTTATGCCAAAGTCTTTTATTGAGGTAAAATCGTTGTTTTTCTTTACTAATAATCCAGTATCTTCAAAACGTAAACCTGCACGATAGGTTACTCTATCCCAATAGCTAGAAATTGAATTTATTTTTGGTATATAATATCCTCCTAAAGAAAATCTATTAGAATCACCATATTTATAAGCTCCTCCATTAGATATAATAGAGTTATTAGAATTAATAGCATTTTGAAACTCTTGATTAATTCCTACATACCATTTATTAGCCTTACCTAAACCAACACCAAAAACACTTTTAAGTGGAATTTTAATATCTCCATTAACAGATCTATCAAATAATACACCTCTAGGTATTTCTTGTCCTCCACTTGAAAAAGTTAGAGAATACATTTCTTCATTTCCTCTTGCTGACAAATCACTTCCTAAAGTAAGAGAAGCACCTGTATGTAAATCTAACTTATTTTTTAATTCTCTTTTATATTGAGCACCTAATTTAAATTGACCTCCTCGGATATTTAAAGACTCTTTCTGCATCGTTGCAAAAGCTACTTCAGATCGTTGGTTTAGAATACTGTTTTCTATATTTCCAAAAATAAATGCTGTTTCTATCCCTAAAGAAAGACCATCTACAATATACATACCAAAACTAGCGTATATTTTATTTGTTCCTCCTTCACCTCTAAATAATGTTACATCATTTGGATCTTTATTATCTAACAACGAATATCCTACTGAAGAAAAAGGTTGTAACCCTACAGATAAACCAGCTTTTTTACCTATTGGAAAACCTAGAGCAATGTATCTTAAATTTGTAGAATTTCCTGTTTGTGAAGTTTCAGAGTCTTTTAATGTTAAAAAAGTTAAACTTCCTCCAATACCATACGTTGCTACTCTTAAATCTGCATTTGCTGCTGGATTTGTAAAATTTAAATGGTGAGTATCTTTTATAGCTACTCCTATACCTCCCATAGAGGCATTCTCTACAGTTACTGCTTCAAAATTTTCTCCAATCCCAAAATAAGAATATGGTGATGCACTGTTTCTTTGTGCTAATATTGTTACTGTACTTAATACTAGTAATCCTAATAAAATCCTCTTAATCATTTGCTATATTGTATATCAAAATAGTGTGTAATCCTTCCAAAACAAAATTTGGATGGGCAAATATGCCACTTTTTAATTGTTTAGCCAAGAAATATGTATCTCCACCTGTTAAAACAACTGTTAAATCTTGATAGTCATCTTTATATTGATTTATTACTCCATCAATTTCTCTACAAATTCCATTTACAACTCCAGAATGAATTGAACTATTTGTATCGTTTCCTACAAAATTAGATACTTCTGATAATTCTAAAAAAGGAAGTTTAGATGTAAAAGTATTTAACGATTTATAGCGCATTGCTATTCCTGGTGAAATTGCTCCTCCTAAATATTCTTTTTCTTTATTTATAAAATCGTACGTTATACAAGTACCAGCATCAATTACTAAAACATTTTTATTTTTATAATTAGATACTGCAGCCGAAGCCAAAGCAATTCTATCAACACCAAGAGTTTTTGGTGTTTTATAAAGATTTACAAATGGTACTTTTGTTTCTGAATCTAGTATAATTGGATTTAAATAACTTGTTATTTTTTTTTTAGTAACATCAGATAAACTTGAAACCGAAGAAATAATACTGTGAGAAATTATATAGTTTGATAAAATTTTTTTTATCTCAGATATAATTCTTGATTTCTTAAAAACAAACACTTCATTAATCGTATCTGTTTCTGTCACAGCAGCCTTAACTCTTGTATTTCCTATATCAATTATTAAATTCATTGTTTAAATATTAAAGAGTTCAAATTTACGTTACATTTTTTTAAAGTAATTACTTTGTATAATTAAAAAACGATTGTATATTTGCATCCGCTTAACAAAAGTAGCAACTGGTGCCTTAGCTCAGTTGGTAGAGCAAAGGACTGAAAATCCTTGTGTCCCTGGTTCGATTCCTGGAGGCACCAC
>JAHDHE010000060.1 GCA_020631475.1 Tenacibaculum sp.
CCTCCATAACATTTTGCAGTTACATCTTTACGCAATGCTTTGGTAGTTTCTCTGGCAATAATTTTTGCTCCAATAGCTGCTTGAATAGGAATATCAAACTGTTGTCTTGGAATTAAAGTCTTTAATTTTTCAACAATCTTCTTACCAATTGTATACGCATTATCAGCATGTAATAAAGCCGACAGCGCATCCACTGGTTGTCCGTTTAATAAAATATCTACACGCACCAATTTAGAAGTTCTCATTCCTATTGGAGTATAATCAAAAGAAGCATATCCTTTAGAAACTGTTTTTAAACGATCGTAAAAATCGAAAACAATTTCTGCCAAAGGCATATCAAAAGTTAATTCTACTCTTTGTGTAGTTAAATATGTTTGATTTACAATTTCTCCTCTTTTTTCTATACAAAGCGACATTACTTGCCCAACAAAATCAGACTTTGTAATTATTGTTGCTTTAATAAAAGGCTCTTCTACTCTATCTAATCTAGACGGATCTGGTAAATCTGTTGGATTATTTAATAGTACAATTTCTTCAGGGTTTTTCTTTGTATATGCGTGATAACTAACGTTTGGAACCGTTGTAATCACTGTCATATTAAATTCACGCTCTAAACGTTCTTGAATGATTTCCATGTGTAACATTCCTAAGAATCCACAACGAAAACCAAAACCTAAAGCTGCTGAACTTTCTGGTTGAAAAACCAAAGAAGCATCATTTAATTGTAGTTTTTCCATCGAACTACGAAGTTCTTCGTAATCTTCAGTATCAACAGGATAAATACCTGCGAAAACCATTGGCTTTACATCTTCAAAACCATCAATATTATCAGTTGTAGGGTTTTCAAAATCAGTAATAGTATCACCCACTTTTACTTCTTTTGCCGCTTTAATACCAGTAATTAAATATCCTACATCACCTGTTTTAACTTCCTTTTTAACAACTTGCTCTAATTTTAAAGTACCAACCTCATCGGCTCCATACTCTTTACCAGTTGCCATAAACTTAATTCGCTGATTCTTTTTTATTGATCCATCGATTACTCTAAAGTAGGTTTCAATTCCTCGATAAGAGTTATATACTGAATCAAAAATCAAAGCTTTTAATGGCGCATCTGGATTTCCTTTAGGCGCAGGTACTTTATCTATAATTGCTTGTAAAATATTATCAACTCCAAAACCAGTTTTACCACTTGCGTGGATTACTTCTTCTGGATCACATCCTAATAAATCTACAATATCATCGGTAACTTCTTCTGGATTTGCCGATGGTAAATCTACTTTATTTAAAACAGGAATAATTTCTAAATCATTCTCTAAAGCCAAATATAAGTTAGAAATGGTTTGTGCTTGTATACTTTGCGCTGCATCAACAATTAACAAAGCGCCTTCACAAGCTGCAATAGAACGAGAAACTTCGTAAGAAAAATCTACGTGACCTGGAGTATCAATTAAATTAAGAATATACTTTTCTCCGTTTAATTCGTAATCCATTTGAATTGCATGAGATTTAATGGTGATACCACGCTCACGCTCTAAATCCATATTATCTAAAAGCTGACTTTGCTTTTCACGTTCGGTAACCGAACCCGTATAATCTAATAATCTATCTGCAAGAGTACTCTTACCATGATCGATATGTGCAATGATGCAAAAATTTCTAATATTCTTCATTCGTCGTATTTCTAACCTCTTATGACCGACAAAGATACTTTATGTTAAAAGCATAGGCAAGTAAAAATATTTACTTATTTTATTAGTTCTACAAACTACTCATTACATACTCAGTAATTCTATCACATCTACTAAAACCAAATTCAAACACCGTTTTTTCGTTTGATAGTTCATAAATAGTTTCTTTTAACATTGCTTTTGCTCTATGAAGACGAATTTTAACATTTGCAACTGATATTTCTAATGCTTCAGCTACTTCTTTACTACTCATTTCTTCAATTTCTTTTAAAATATAAACCTCTCTATATTTAACGTCTAAACTATCTATTGCTTTTTCTAACGTGTATTTCATTTCTCTTTCTATCATTTTGTCTTGCGGGTTCGAATTTTTATAATCTTGTATTTCAATAATTCGAGAACCTTCAATATTTTCTATCTGGTTATTTATATGGCGTATTTTACTTTTTTCATTAATTCTAGCCAAAGCTTCATTTATCGCAATTCTTATAAGCCATGTAGAAAAAGATGCTTCTAGTTTAAATTGATATAATTTTACATATGCTTTTAAGTAACTATTTTGCATTACGTCTTCTATTTCAGCTTCGTTTTTTAAATAAGTTCTTATAACACGATATAGTTTTTGATTATTTCTTCTTATTAAAATCTCAAAAAGTTCTTTTTCACCAGCTATAATTCTTCTAATTACATCAGATTCTTTAATTTTTTTATTGTTAAAATCATTAATATTTATTGCTTTCATAAGATGTTCTTTTTGGTTTAGATTGAGAAAAATAAAAAAAGTTACAATTTTTTGTATCCTTTTTAAAAATTAATAATCAAACGGATGAAACAATAATTTAAAACAAAATAAACTATACAATTATGAATTCAAACGCTCAATTAGTACAAACCATTTTAAAATATACTTTCGGACTTGTTCCTATAGTAGCAGGGTTAGATAAATTTACAAACATTTTAACAAACTGGAGCCAATATATATCTGAGGGTTTTGCTGGATTATTACCTTTTGATGCAACTACCTTTATGATGATTGTTGGAGTTATTGAAATTGTTGCTGGAATATTAGTGCTTACAAAAACCAGAATAGGAGCTTTAGTAGTTGCTGCTTGGTTAACAGCTATTGCGTTAACATTATTATTTAGCTGGAGTTATGTAGATGTTGCTGTAAGAGATTTAGTAATGGCTATTACTGCTTTTTCACTAGCAAAACTTTCTGAAAACAAACACGTTAAAGCTAATAATTAAAAAAAGAAGTTTTCTTATTTATTATTTTATCTTTGATAGGGAAATCTCTTTTTAAACTGTTTAATCAATATAATGGTCATTATAAATTTATAAAAATGTAATTAAAACAAAATAAACCGACTATTAACTATAACAAATCCTTATAATCATGAAAAATTTCAAATTAACATTATGTGTTTTTAGCTTAGGGCTATTTTTAATTAGCTGTTCATCATCATCTGAACCTGAAATTATTCCTCCTGGAGGAGGCGGTGGAGCAGCTGCTAAAACAACTTATGATAAAGACGTAAAAACAATAGTAAATAACAGTTGCGCAACATCAAGCTGTCATGACGCTACTAATCCAGCTGCTGGATTAAAATTAACTAATTATGCAGAAGTTAAAAATGCTGCTCAAAATGGCAATCTAATTGCTCGAATGAATAGTTCTTCTAGCCCTATGCCTCCTTCAGGAATGCTATCTAGCAATACTAGAGCTATAATTGATAAATGGAAATCTGATGGGTTTTTAGAAAATTAATCATCTTTTTTGTGTAAAATAATAATTCACTCCTCAATTATGAATTTTAAAATAAAAAACTACATATTATCTCTAGCTTTTATAGCTCCATTGCTTTTTAACTGTACAACAACAGAGATTCCTATAGTAGAACCAATTCAAGAAAAAATAACCTATAACAAACATATTAAGGTTCTTGTAAATAATGGTTGTGCTACCTCAAGTTGTCATGATGCTGTTAACCCTGCTGCTGGTTTAAAATTAACAAACTATACAGAAGTAAAAGCTTCTGCAGAAAATGGTTCTTTTCACGCAAGAATTAACAACGGATCTATGCCACCTAGCGGACCATTACCGCCAGGTCCAAAAAGTATTATTGATAAGTGGAAATCCGACGGATATCTTGAAAACTAATATTTAATTTCATCTTAATAATTATGAAGAAATCACTTTTTATTATATTAATATTTTTGAGTCAATCTATCGTTTCTCAAAAATATTTTACTCGAACTGGAGCAACTCATTTTAAAGCTTCTGTTGAGGCTTTTGAAACTGTTGAGGCCACAAACAATAGCACTTCAGTAGTTCTTAAATCTGATACTGGTGATATTGCTGCTTTATTATTAATTAAAGCTTTTAGGTTTAAAGTTGCTTTAATGCAAGAACATTTTAATGAAAATTATATGGATTCTGACAAACACCCTAAAGCTACTTTTAAAGGGAAAATAGAAGACTTTAATTTAGAAGAAATAAATTCCAAAAAGAAATATCTAATAAAAGGTGTTCTAAATATTAGAGGTGTAGAAAAAAGTATTGAAACAACTGGAACTTTTTCTAAAATTAATTCTAATTTAAAACTTAATGCTTCTTTTTCTGTTAAACCTCAAGATTTTAATATTAAAATACCTAGTATAGTTCGTAAAAAAATTGCAAAAAGTATAACCATTTCCTTAGATTATGAGCTTTCTAAAAAAAAGTAAGTGGATTGTATTTTTAGTTGTTTTAAGCATAATTGTAGCTTACGGAGTTTACAATTATGCTTATCAACCTCATCAAACGACTGAGGAACTTACAGCAGATTATACAGGTAATTCTAATAATTTTTTAAACGAAGTCAGTAAAAATACTAATGCGTGGTTAAATAAAACAGTAGAATTATCAGGAAAAATAACTTCTAAAGATGAAAAAGGAATCACTCTAAGCAATAGCATTTATTGTCAGTTTAGAGAAAATGTAAATTTCAAAATGCTTAAAGTAACTCAAGAAATTACGTTAAAAGGACAAGTTATTGGTTACGATGATTTGCTTGAAGAATTAAAATTAAATCAATGTATTATTCAAAAATAAAAAAAATGCAAAAAAAAATTCTAGCACTACTATTTTTAGTAGCTATTACATTTACAGCAGCTGCACAAGATGATTTATTAAACGAATTAAATGGCTCATCAAAAAACGATACTCAATTTGAGTCTCCTGCTTTTAAAGCAATGAAAATAGGCAATTTACAATCTACTAAAATAGCCGCTAAAGGAGATTTTTATTTAATCGTATCTCACCGATTTGGTTCTTTAAAAAAAGGCTTTGACAATTTCTTTGGTTTGGATGAAGCAAATACTAAAATTCAGTTACTATATAGTTTTTGGGACAATGTTCAACTAAGTATGAGTAGAGAATCTTGGAACAAAACATATGCCAGTGCCTTAAAAGTTGGATTAGTAAAACAATCAAACAACTTTCCTGTAAACATGGTTTTATACGGAACAGCAACTATAAATAGTGCTTTAAAAAAAACCAACTTTCCTTTACTACAATTTGGTGACAGAATGAGTTATGTTGGACAATTATTAGTGTCAAAGCGTTTTTCTAATAATTTCTCTTTTGAAATTGCTCCATCATATATCAGAGAAAATTTACAAGATTTAAACCTTACCGGAGCTGCAAATCATAATCAATTTGCAATGGCTTTTGGAGGTCGTTACAAGTTAAGTAAACGCATGAGTTTAAATGCTGAATATTCATACAATTTTAATAGAGATAAAAACTCAATTTTTGCAGATCCATACACAATTGGTGTTGATATTGAAACTGGCGGACACATATTTCAATTATTATTTACCAATGCACAATCAACCAATGAAGTTGGTTTCTTAAGCAATGCTACAAAAAATGATATTTTCTTCGGATTTAATATTGTGCGTGTTTTTTAAATCGCTTACGGTTATAAAAATCTAAAAAGGAACCAAATATTTGGTTCCTTTTTTTATTCCTAACAAATAAAAAGTAAATTTGCAGTATGGTAAAAATTGGTAACATAGAACTTCCTGATTTCCCGCTACTCTTAGCGCCAATGGAAGATGTAAGTGATCCACCGTTTAGAGCTTTATGTAAAGAGAATGGTGCTGATGTTGTTTATACTGAATTTATTTCTTCGGAAGGCCTAATTCGTGATGCTGCAAAAAGCGTTATGAAATTAGATATTTACGAAAAAGAACGCCCTGTTGGGATTCAGATTTTTGGAGCGAATTTAGACTCGATGCTAAAAACGGTAGAGATTGTTGAAAAATCGAATCCTGATATTATAGATATTAATTTTGGTTGTCCTGTTAAAAAGGTAGTTTCGAAAGGTGCTGGTGCTGGTATTTTAAAAGACATAGATTTAATGGTAAAACTTACCGAGGCAATGGTAAAACACACCAAGTTACCTGTTACTGTAAAAACACGTTTGGGGTGGGATCATGATTCTATTAGAATTGTAGAAGTTGCCGAACGTTTACAAGATGTTGGTTGTAAAGCAATTTCAATTCATGGTCGTACTCGTGCGCAAATGTATAAAGGTGAAGCAGATTGGAAACCTATTGCCGAAGTAAAAAATAACCAAAGAATGCATATTCCTGTTTTTGGTAATGGTGATGTTACTTCACCAGAAAAAGCAATGGAAATGCGTGATGTATATGGATTAGATGGTTGTATGATTGGTAGAGCATCTATTGGTTATCCTTGGTTTTTTAATGAAGTAAAACATTATTTTAAAACAGGAGAATATTTAGCAAAACCAACAATTGCTGAAAGGGTAGAAATGGCGCGTCGTCATTTACAAATGTCTATCGATTGGAAAGGAACTGTTTTAGGTGTTTTTGAAACTAGAAGACACTACACCAATTACTTTAAAGGAATTCCACATTTTAAAGAATATCGAATGAAAATGGTTACTTCTGATGATGCAAAAGATGTTTTTGCAGCTTTTGATGAAGTAGAAAGAAAGTTTGGTAACGCTACTATTCCTGAAATAGGATAGTTTTATTTTTCAATAAAATCTTTTGAAATTCTACTACTTGCAATTTTAGCTGCTATATAACCTAGCACTGAAATTGTAAGTATTACTATGAATAAATTAGACCATTTAAACTCTACTGGATACGCTAAGTTTTGTGTTATCATAAACAAACCAAATTGTTGCTGAACTAACACTAAAACTATTCCTATTAACAAACCAGCTCCCATACCCACTAATGTTAACAAGAAACCTTGTAAAACAAATATCTTTTTAATTTGAGTAATACTGGTTCCTAAATTAAATAATGTTTTTAAGTTATTTTTCTTATCAATAATCATCATAATTATTGATCCGATTACATTAAATAATGCAATTGCAACAATTAAAGTAAATATTAAATATGTAATAAAACCCTCTGTTTTAAGAACTTTATA
>JAHDHE010000061.1 GCA_020631475.1 Tenacibaculum sp.
CTCTCGATTATATAGAGCATAAAATACTAAGAAGATGGCATGATGACCCAAGAGTTCATGTAGCTTTAAATGCAGCCTCTAAATCTGGCCCTAATTTTCCAAACTATGCTTTTACTGACAAAAATATAAATTCAAAGTTAGAGTCGTTAATGAAAGACTTTATTAATGACTCTTCAAAAAATAAAATATCTATAACTAAAGTTGAAGTATCAAAAATGTTTGAATGGTATCAAGAAGATTTTACAATAAAACAATCATTGATTGATTATTTAAATAAGTATTCTAACATTCAAATAAATGACGGAGCTGAAGTTAGGTATTTAAATTATAATTGGAACTTAAACGGAATTTAATTCCCCTTTACTATAATCCCCTTATTAAAACGAAAAGTTTCCTAACTTTTCGTTTTACTTTTTTATACATGTTGATCTATTAAAATCGTATTTCCATCAGAATTAAAAAAGACAATACTTGCTGGCCAAGAACTAGATTCATCAGTTTATTTTTCTATGCTTTTAACTGCTAAACAAATTGAAAACATTTCTACTTTCAGTACTCTTAATTTTATACTGTTCTTAAAATTTTCTCAATTTTTCTACCTCTAGCCAATTCATCAATTAACTTTTCCATTTGTCTACATTGTTTGTACAATAAAAATTCATCTTTAATTTCTTCAATCCGATACCCACAAACAACACCTTTAATTAGGTGTGCATTTTTATGAATTGTAGCCCCTTCAAAAAACTCTTTAAATGTTTATTTACCATCTATAAATTCTTGTAATTTATTAGAATCATACCCCGTAAACCATTTCATCACTTGATTCAATTCTTCTTGGGTTCTACCATTTTTTTCAATTCTATTTAAGTAATGCGGATAAATAGAACTAAATATCATATTAGCAACTTGTTCATTTTTTTTGGTGGTTACTTCTGGCATAATAGTTAATTGTTTATATAGCAATTTACAAAATTTGATTAAATAGTTGTTTTAACTTTTATAAATAGCTCTATATGCTTACTTAAAATTATGTTTACTTATTATACTTTTGTAAGTATATGGATTCATTAACACAAATTATATTAGGAGCTGCAGTTGGTGAAGCTGTTTTAGGTAAAAAAGTTGGTAATAAAGCAATGTTTTATGGAGCTACTGCAGGCACAATTCCTGATTTAGATGTTCTTGCATCTTTTTTTACTGATAAAGTAACGGCTCTTTATATACATAGAGGTTTTACACATTCTATCGTATTTTCTTTGCTTTTTGCTCCCATTTTTGCGTGGATTGTTACACGCTACGAGAAATATAAAAACTTTAAAAGTTGGGTGTGGTTATTCTTTTTATCATTCGTAACACATCCTATTTTAGATGCTCATACCACTTGGGGAACTCAGTTGTTTTGGCCTTTTGATATACGATTAGCTTTCAAAAACATCTTTGTAATTGATCCTCTTTACACAATACCTTTTTTAATGTTTTTAATTTTTGCAATGACGCAAAAACGAACCTCTGAAAAACGTAGGTTTTATAATAAAATGGGATTGATAATAAGCTCTTCTTATTTAGTGCTTACTCTTCTTTTAAAATGGATAGCTTTTAATCAGTTTGAAGCAGCTTTAAAATCACAGAATATAAATTATTTAGAAATAGATACAAGACCTTCTCCTTTAAACACCATACTTTGGAGCGCAAATGTGCAAACTGAAAATTATTATTTATTGGGTAATTATTCTTTTTTTGATACACAACCTATCACGTTTACGAAGTACCCAAAGAACCATCATTTATTAGGTAATCTTGCTAAAAACGAAAGTATTAAACGTATGATTTCTATTTCTGAAGGTTGGTTTACTATCAACAAAAAAGATGATGTTCTTTATTTTAATGATTTAAGGTTCGGACTTTTAAGTATGGATACAAGAGCAGAAAATTTTGTTTTTAAATATAAAATAACAGAAGATGATTCTGGAAATATAATTTTTAGAGAAGAACCAAAAGACAAACGTGATGGCAAGAGATTATTATCAGATTTATGGATTCGTTTAAAAGGAAATTAAGTTTTAATTTTTACGCTTCGTAAAATTTACAAACAACTCCATTCCCTGTCTATTAGGGTATGAATTATAACATTTCTCAAAAGTATTAAAGGCAAAATACGGTTGAAAATACGTTATATATTCTTCTTTATTTCCACCAAAAGGTGGATGATCTTCATTTAACTTCGCATTAAAAAGTAATCCTACTAATTTTCCGTTTACATTTAATATAGTATTCATTTTTTGAGCATACTTATTTCTCAAATCCGGATTCAACGCACAAAAAAAAGTTTGTTCTATTACCACATCAAAAGTAGTATTCAAATCAAAAAAGTTTCCATGAATTAATTGATCATTAGGAAAACCTATAACTCTTTTCTTTATGTTTTCTAATGCAGTTTTAGATAAATCTACAACAAAAACATTTTTAAATCCGTTGTTAAAAAGATATTCTGCTTCATAAGAATTTCCTCCTCCGGGAATTAATATTTTTAATTCTTTATTTTCTAATTGATCAAAATACATTTTTAATGGTGGTGAGACTTCTCCTAAATCCCAACCTATTTTATTGTTTTGATATTTTTTATCCCAAAAATCCTCAGTTAAATTCATTCTTATTTTTAATATATTATTTACTAAGCAAAAAAATCCCACACAAAATGTGTAGGATTTTAATATTTATTTTCATCATTGCGAACTACGTGAAGCAATCTGTAAATTTTAACTAAAGATTACTTCGTCATTCTTCCTCGCAATGACAAGAGAATTTACATTTCTAATGCTTTCATAGGATTATTATCCATTAATAACTCTACAGGATTTTCTAAAGCTTCTTTAACAGCAACTAAGAATCCAACAGATTCACGACCATCAATAATTCTGTGATCGTAAGATAATGCAACATACATAATTGGTTGAATTACAACCTCACCATTCACCGCCATTGGACGATTTACAATATTATGCATTCCTAAAATTCCACTTTGTGGAGGGTTGATAATTGGCGTAGATAACATAGAACCAAATACACCACCGTTGGTAATTGTAAATGTTCCACCTGTCATTTCATCTACAGTAATTTGACCATCACGAGCACGTAAAGCTAAACGTTTCACTTCACTTTCAACTCCTCTAAAAGATAAGTTTTCAGCATTTCTAATTACAGGAACCATTAATCCTTTAGGGCCAGAAACTGCAATAGAAATATCTTGAAAATCATGCTTAATTTGCTCTTTTCCATCAATCATTGAATTAACATCTGGATACATTTGTAAAGCTCTTACAACTGCTAAAGTAAAGAAAGACATAAATCCTAATCCTACTCCGTGTTTCGCTTTAAAATCTTCTTTATATTGCTTACGCAAATCGAAAATTGGTTGCATATTTACTTCGTTAAACGTAGTTAACATTGCTGTTTCGCTTTTTACAGCTACCAAACGCTCTGCTACTTTACGACGTAACATCGACATTTTTTTACGCTCTGTGTTACGAGAACCGTTAGCAGGTTGTGTTCCCATAGAAGGTACTGCTTTTACAGCATCTTCTTTAGTTACACGACCATCTTTACCTGTTCCTTTTACTGAAGCAGCATCAATTCCTTTTTCTGCTAAAACTTTCTTAGCAGCAGGAGAAGCAGTACCCGTTGCATAAGTTGCAGCTTTTACTTCTTCTTTCTTTGGAGCCTCAGTTTTTGGAGCTTCTTCTTTTTTAGTTTCAGTAGAAGAACCACCTTCTGGTTTAGCAGCACTCATATCGATATGACAAACTACTGCACCAACCTCAACAGCATCACCTTCTTCTGCTTTTAAAGTGATAATTCCGCTTTCTTCCGCAGGTAACTCTAACGTTGCTTTGTCAGAATCTACTTCGGCAATTGGTTGATCTTTTTCAACATAATCACCATCTTCAACTAACCAAGTTGCTATTTCTACTTCTGTAATTGATTCCCCCGGAGAAGGAACTTTCATTTCTAAAACACTCATGTTTCTTATTTTTATTCTGAAATACTTTCTTTCTTAAATCTAATCGAAAACTTTATCTAAAACTCTTTGATGACGACGCTTATATCGTGCACTTGAACCAGCAGCTGGAGCCGAATGATAATCTCTCGAAGCACATTCTAATCTAGCCAATTCAAAACGTTCTAACATATATCCCCAAGACCCCATGTTTTTAGGTTCTTCTTGTGCCCAAACATAACGTTCTACATTCGGGTATTTATCCATTACTTCTTTAATTTGATCATTATGTAACGGGAATAATTGTTCTATTCTAATCAATGCAACATCTTCTCTTCCTAAACGCTCACGTTCTTCTAACATATCATAGTAAAACTTACCTGTACAGAACACCATTTTCTTCACTTTAGAAGTGTCAATAGTATCATCGATTACTTCTTGGAACCCTCCGTTTGCTAAATCTTCAATAGGGTTTACGGCTTTTGGTAAACGTAATAAACTCTTAGGCGTAAAAACAACTAATGGTTTTCTAAAATCACGTTTCATCTGACGACGTAAAATATGATAAATATTTGCTGGAGTTGAACAGTTTGCTATCGTCCAATTATCAATTGCTGATGATTGTAAAAAACGCTCTATTCTTCCTGATGAATGCTCTGGTCCTTGACCTTCATATCCGTGAGGCAATAACATTACCAATCCGTTTTGCAACTTCCATTTGTCTTCCGCAGAAGAAATATATTGATCGAACATGATTTGTGCTCCGTTGGCAAAATCACCAAACTGTGCTTCCCAAATAGTTAATGTATTTGGTGCAGCCATTGCATATCCGTAATCGAAACCTAAAACTCCATATTCTGATAAATGAGAGTTGTAGATTGTCATTTCTCCTTTATTCTTCGGATTTGTATTTAATAAATTAACACGCTCTAAAGTTTCTTCATCACGCATAATTGCATGACGGTGAGAAAACGTTCCTCTTTCTACATCTTCACCAGAAATACGAATATTATATCCTTCTTCTAATAAGGTTCCGTATGCTAAATTTTCTGCGGTACCCCAATCTAACGAATTTTCTTCAAAGACCATTTTTTCACGACCTTTTAAAATACGTTCAGCCTTACGAACAAACTTATGCCCTTTTGGAGTATTAGAAATAACTTTTGCTATATCTTTTAATGCTTCAACCGAGTATGTAGTATCTACTGGCTGCAACATATCTTGTAATTGCTTGCGAACAAACCCGTCCCAAACTTCTGGCATAAATTCTTGAATCTTAGAAGTTGTTTTCTTCTTAGACTCTGTGAATTCTGCTTCTAAATGAGTTTTAAATTCGTCTGTAATTTGCTTTACATAATCAACAGAAATACTTCCTTCGTCTACTAATTTTTGAGCATAAATTTCTTTAGCATTTTTATGCTTAGAAATTGCTTTATATAATTTTGGCTGTGTAAAACGAGGTTCATCACCTTCGTTATGACCATATTTACGATATCCTAATAAATCAATGTAAATGTCTTTTTTGAATTTCATTCGATATTCAACAGCCATTTCCATTGCATGACAAACAGCCTCAGCGTCATCTGCATTTACATGTAATACAGGTGATAAAGTTACTTTTGCAACATCTGTACAATAGGTACTTGAGCGAGCATCTAAGTAATTTGTAGTAAAACCAACTTGATTATTTACAACTACATGAATTGTCCCTCCTGTTTTATAACCGTTTAAGGTCATCATTTGAGCAACTTCATACACAATTCCTTGACCTGCAATTGCGGCATCTCCATGCACTATAATTGGTAAAATTTTACCATTATCACCTTTGTAATCTTGATCTACTTTTGCGCGAACAATTCCCTCAGCAACTGCTGCTACAGTTTCTAAGTGAGATGGATTTGGAACCAAATTCATCTTCATTTTTTGTCCGCCTTTATATGCTTTACTTAAGGTTAAACCTAAATGATATTTAACATCTCCGTCAATATCTTGGTCTTCAAAATCCTTTCCTTCAAATTCGCTAAATAAATCACGAACTGGTTTTTTAAAGATGTTTACCAAAGTATTTAAACGACCACGGTGCGCCATACCTATTACGCATTCTTCAACTCCATATTTTTCGGCAGCGTCACGTAAAGCAACACTTACACCAGGAATCAAAGTTTCACCACCTTCAACCGAAAAACGTTTTTGACCTACGTATTTAGTTTGTAAAAAACTTTCGAAAGTAGATGCTTGGTTTAATTTAGTAAGAATGTATTTTTTTGCATCAACGTCATAACTTGGGTGGTTATCGTTTTTACTTAAACGATTTTGCCACCATTTAAGCTCATCAGGATTTCTTAAATACATGTATTCAACCCCTATAGAGTCACAGTAAATTGCTTTTAAATGTCTAACAATTTCAAAAAGAGTACTAGCGCCTATTCCTAAAATTTCTCCTGCATTAAAAACTGTAGATAAATCGTTTTTTGATAACCCAAAGTTTTCGATATCAAGAGTTGGCGAGTATTTTCTACGATCTCGAACTGGATTTGTTTCTGTAAACAAATGTCCTCTTGTACGATAACCTTTAATTAAATCGATTACTAAAAATTCTTTACGAACTTCTTCAGGAATTTCTACTTCATTTTCTTCATCAGTAAGAGAATAATTCTCATTAGCTAAATCATAACCTTGAAAAAAACTTCTCCAACTCGGTTCTACTGCATCAGGATTTTTTTGATACTGTTCGTACAAATCACCAATAAAACCCGTATGTGCTGCGTTTAAGAACGAAAACTTGTCCATATATTTTTATATACTTTTCTATCAATAAGAATAATGTTGGCAAAAATACAACTTTTAGCAAAAACAAGGCTTTTTTTTATGCTCTTTTTAGCCTTTTCAATTCTTAAGTTTTGTTTTAAAAACTATTTTCTATGTTAAAAACGTAAAATTAAAAGTTTGAAAATCAGAAATAAAGATTTTAATCTACATTTTTTATCAAAAATAGTTTGCAGATATAAAAAAAGAAATTAAATTTGCACTCGCATTTTAAAACAAATTTGTTTTAAATTCCTCCTTAGCTCAGTTGGTTAGAGCATCTGACTGTTAATCAGAGGGTC
>JAHDHE010000062.1 GCA_020631475.1 Tenacibaculum sp.
AATTTATACCCTATTTTATGTTTAAAATCCATACTTAAATAGTCAATAAATTAATACTCAAAACGATAATTGATAAAAAGATTTTATTTTCGAAAAGTTTATGTATATTTGCACTCTGTTTTTTATAGGGTAAATTGTGCCTTGTAAGTAAATACCAATTAAAAAGTATAATGCTTATGAGATTTTATCTAAAAAAACGCAAACTAAATATTAACTGGTTTCAGGTTTAGTTATTCTTATTAGTCGCTAAGAATTAGTATGATAACTAAAAACCAAAACCATAAATTAATTAATTATGTATACAGATCCAATCGCGGATTTTCTTACTCGTGTTAGAAATGCTACGGCAGTAGGGCACAGAGTAGTTGAGATTCCTGCTTCAAAATTGAAGAAGGAAATGACGAAAATTTTGTTCGATCAAGGTTACATTTTAAGCTACCAGTTCAATGACGATAAAGTTCAAGGAACTATTAAGATAGCTTTAAAGTACGACCGAGACACGAAAGAATCAGTAATCAGAAAGATTCAAAGAATTTCAACACCAGGTTTACGTAAATACGTTGGCGCTAAAGAAATGCCAAGAGTATTAAACGGTTTAGGTATTGCTATTGTTTCTACATCGAAAGGTGTAATGACAAACAAAAAAGCTAAACAAGAAAACGTTGGTGGAGAAGTATTATGTTACGTTTATTAATCACTTTGTACAATGAGTAGAATAGGAAAAAATCCAATCGCATTACCACAAGGTGTTGAAGTTAAAGTAGACGGAAATGTGGTTACAGTAAAAGGTAAATTAGGTGAATTAACTCAAGAGTTAAAATCTGATATTACTGTAAAAATTGAAGATGGTACTATAACAGTAGCAAGACCATCAGATAGTAAAGATCATAGAGCAGCACACGGTTTATATCGTTCTTTAATCAATAATATGATTGAAGGTGTTACTAAAGGTTTTACTAAAGAATTAGAGTTAGTAGGTGTTGGTTACAGAGCATCTAACCAAGGGCAAAAATTAGATTTAGCTTTAGGTTTCTCTCATAATATTGTATTAAACTTAGCTCCAGAGGTTAAAGTTGAAACAGTATCTGAAAAAGGTAAAAATCCAATCATTAAATTATCTTCTTTTGACAAACAATTAGTTGGTCAAGTTGCTGCAAAAATCCGTTCTATGCGTAAGCCAGAGCCTTACAAAGGAAAAGGAATTAAGTTTGTAGGAGAAGTATTAAGAAGAAAAGCAGGTAAATCTGCATAATAAATAAGAGAAATTATTATGGCATTATCAAAGCTTGAAAGAAGACAACGTATTAAGTATAGAATTAGAAAAGTTGTTACAGGTACAGCCGCTAAACCAAGATTATCGGTTTTTAGAAGTAACAAAGAAATCTATGCTCAATTAATCGACGATGTAGCTGGTGTAACATTAGCATCTGCATCATCAAGAGATAAAGGAATTACAGCTAATTCTAAATCAGAAGCTGCAACAGCAGTAGGAAAAGCTATTGCAGAAAAAGCTGTAAAAGCTGGAGTAGAAACTATTTCTTTTGATAGAAACGGGTTTTTATACCACGGTAGAGTAAAAGTATTAGCAGAGGCTGCTAGAGAAGCTGGTTTAAAATTTTAAGAAATTATATTATGTTAGGATATAAAAACGTAGAAAGAGTAAAACCAAGCGGATTAGAGCTTGTAGATAAATTAGTAGGTGTACAGCGTGTTACCAAAGTAACTAAAGGGGGTAGAGCATTTGGTTTCTCTGCAATCGTAGTAGTTGGAGATGGTAACGGAGTTGTAGGTCATGGATTAGGAAAATCTAAAGATGTTGCTTCTGCAATTGCTAAGGCAATAGAAGATGCAAAGAAAAATTTAGTGCGTATTCCTATTTTAGACGGAACTTTACCTCACGAACAAAAAGGTAAATTTGGTGGAGCGAAAGTATACATCAAGCCAGCATCACATGGTACGGGAGTTATCGCCGGTGGAGCAGTTCGTTCGGTATTAGAATCTGTTGGTATTAAAGACGTATTATCAAAATCTCAAGGATCATCAAACCCTCACAACGTAGTAAAAGCAACTTTCGATGCTTTATTACAATTACGTAGCGCAGCAACTATTGCTAAGCAAAGAGGAGTATCTTTAGAGAAAGTTTTTAACGGTTAAAAATTAAGACGATGAGTAAAATTAGAGTTACACAAGTAAAAAGTCAAATCGGTCGCCTTAAAAATCAAAAATTGACGTTAGAGGCATTAGGTTTACGTAGAATGAACCAAACTGTAGAACACGAGGCAACTCCTTCTATCGTTGGTATGGTAAATACAGTTAAACACTTAGTTTCCGTAGAGGAAATTAAATAAGACAATAAATAATCATGAGTTTACACAACTTAAAACCAGCAGAGGGATCTGTTAAGAAAGTTAAGAGAATTGCACGTGGTGAAGGTTCTGGTAAAGGTGGTACCGCTACTAGAGGTCACAATGGTCAAAAATCTCGTTCAGGATATTCTCGTAAGATCGGTTTTGAAGGTGGTCAAATGCCTCTTCAAAGACGTGTTCCTAAATTTGGATTTACAAACATTAACCGTAAGGAATATGTAGGTGTTAATTTAGACAAGTTACAAGGATTAGTAGATAACGGAATTATTACAGATACAGTTAATCTAGAAGTTTTAATAGAAAACAGATTAGTTCGTAAAAACGACTTAGTAAAAATATTAGGTGGTGGAGAATTAAAAGCTAAATTAAACGTAACTGTACATAAATTTACTGCAACAGCAAAAGCGGCTATCGAAGCTGCAGGTGGTGAAGCAGTATCATTATAAGAATTGTAAATGATGAATTTTATAAATACTTTAAAAGACATTTGGAAGATAGAAGAGTTAAAAGAGAAATTACTTTTAACCTTAGGTTTAATTGCTGTTTACCGTTTTATGGCGGCAGTTCCATTACCTGGAATTGACCCTACTCAGTTATCAGCTTTACAAGACAACGCTGCCGGTGGACTTTTAGGTTTATTAAACGCATTTACAGGTGGGGCATTTGCTAGAGCGTCAGTAATGGCACTTGGTATAATGCCTTATATTTCTGCATCGATTGTAGTTCAATTAATGGGTATCGCGGTACCATATTTACAAAAATTACAAAAAGATGGAGAAAGTGGACGTAAAAAGATTACGCAAATAACAAGATGGCTTACGATTGCTATTACATTGTTTCAAGCACCAACCTATATTGGTATTATCCAAAACCAAATGGGATTAGGACCTGAAGCATTCTTAGTAACAGGAGCAACATTTTGGGTATCATCAATTATCCTATTAAGTGCAGGAACTATCTTTGCAATGTGGTTAGGAGAGCGTATTACTGATAAAGGTGTTGGTAACGGTATTTCGTTATTAATTACAGTAGGTATTATTGCAAACTTCCCAGCTGCTTTTATTCAAGAATTAGTTTCTAAGCAAACTGCAGGAGCAGGAGGTATAATGATGATTTTAATCGAATTAATAGTTTGGTTTGTAGTAATTTTGTTAACCGTATTATTAGTTACCGCAGTACGTAAAGTAGCAGTTCAATATGCTCGCCGTACAGCAGTTACAGACATTAAAGATGTTGATGGTGCTCGTCAGTACATTCCGTTAAAACTGAATGCAGCTGGTGTAATGCCAATTATTTTTGCACAGGCTATTATGTTTTTACCAGTAGCTTTAGGTCAAAAATTTCCAGCATTAAATAGTTTAACTGATAATTTCGGGTTATGGTACAATGTTATATTTGCTTTCTTAATTATTGTGTTTAGTTATTTTTATACGGCGATTACAATCCCAACAAATAAAATGGCTGAAGACTTAAAAAGAAGTAATGGTTTTGTTCCAGGATATAAACCAGGTGAAGAAACTGCTAACTTTTTAGATTCAGTATTGTCGAAAATTACATTACCAGGATCAATATTTTTAGCAGCGTTATCTATTTTACCAGCAATTATTGTAAAGTTTGGAGTTACTCAAAATTGGGCAATGTTTTTTGGAGGAACATCTTTAATCATTATGGTTGGTGTTGCAATAGATACTATTCAGCAAATTAACTCGTATTTATTAAACTCTCGTTACGATGGTTTAATGAAAACAGGTAACAGTAACAGAAAATCGTTAAAATAATATGGCTAAGCAACCAGCAATTCAACAAGACGGAACAATTACAGAAGCATTATCAAATGCAATGTTTCGTGTAGAGTTAGAAAATGGGCATATTGTAACGGCTCACATTTCAGGAAAAATGCGTATGCATTACATCAAATTATTACCAGGTGATAAGGTGAAGTTAGAAATGAGTCCGTACGATTTATCAAAGGCAAGAATTACTTACAGATATTAAAAACACACACTGATGAAAGTAAGAGCATCATTAAAGAAAAGAAGTGCCGACTGCAAAATAGTACGCAGAAAAGGCAGATTATATGTAATTAACAAAAAGAATCCTAGATTTAAACAAAGACAAGGGTAATGGCAAGAATAGCAGGTATTGATATTCCAAAGAATAAAAGAGGTGTTATCGCTTTAACTTACATCTTTGGTATAGGAAACAGCAGAGCTAAAGAGATTTTAGCAACAGCAAAAATAGACGAAAGCATCAAAGTTCAAGATTGGACTGATGATCAAATTGCAGCGATTCGTGAGCAAGTTGGAACTTTTACTATTGAAGGTGAATTACGTTCGGAAGTTCAATTAAACATTAAGCGTTTAATGGACATCGGATGTCAAAGAGGTATTCGTCACAGATTAGGGCTTCCTTTAAGAGGACAAAGAACTAAGAATAACTCTCGTACAAGAAAAGGTAAGAGAAAAACTGTAGCTAACAAGAAAAAATAAGTTAGATAAGTAATAAAGATCTAATAGTAGTTGTTAAAATTACAAGGTTAGAAAACTAAATTACTAAAACTATAATAATCATGGCAAAGTCTAAAGTAACAAAAAAACGTAAAGTTGTAATAGAGTCAGTTGGTGAAGCTCACGTAACTGCATCTTTCAACAATATTATTATTTCTTTAACAAATAAAAAAGGTGACGTTATATCTTGGTCATCTGCAGGTAAAATGGGTTTTAGAGGTTCTAAAAAGAACACTCCATACGCAGCTCAATTAGCCGCAGAAGATTGTGCAAACGTAGCAAAAGAAGCAGGTTTACGTAAAGTAAAAGTGTATGTTAAAGGACCTGGTAACGGTAGAGAATCTGCAATCAGATCTATCCATAATGCTGGTATCGAAGTAACAGAAATTATTGATGTTACTCCTATTCCTCATAACGGATGTCGTCCACCAAAAAGAAGAAGAGTATAAGTTGAATTAATTTTCAACTTATATTTTTATTTAGTGTACTTTTGTGCGCGAAAAATAAATATTTTAAACTCAGTAGGATTTAGATTATCGAAGGAGTACGCCTTAATTCATAATCCCTACTAAATTAATTAGAAATGGCAAGATATACAGGACCAAAAACTAAAATTGCTCGTAAGTTTGGCGAAGCAATCTTCGGAGCTGATAAGAACTTCGAAAAAAGAAACTACCCTCCAGGACAACACGGTGTTGGAAAAAGAAGAGGTAAAAAATCTGAATATGCTATCCAGTTAATGGAAAAGCAAAAAGCTAAATATACTTACGGTATATTAGAGCGTCAATTCAGTAACTTATTCAAAAAAGCATCTGCATCTAAAGGAATTACAGGTGAGGTTTTATTACAATTATGTGAATCTCGTTTAGATAATGTTGTGTTTCGTTTAGGTATTGCTAACTCAAGAAGGGCAGGTCGTCAATTAGTTTCTCACCGTCACATTACTGTAAACGGAGAAATCGTAAACATTCCATCTTATACATTAAAAGAAGGAGATGTTGTTGCGGTAAGAGAGAAATCTAAATCATTAGAAGCTATCGAAAATTCTTTAGCATCTAACAGCAATGTATACGAATGGTTAAGCTTTAACTCAGATCTTAAATCAGGAACTTTTATCAAAGCTCCAGAGAGATTACAGATTCCTGAAAATATTAAAGAGCAATTAATCGTAGAATTATATTCTAAGTAATAAATTAATCATATTGAAATTTAGCCAAAGGGTTTATTCGCACTTCTTCACGCTTATAAACCGCGCAACTAAATAACAATTAAAAAGAAGAAAAATATGGCAATTTTAAATTTTCAGAAGCCTGATAAAGTAATAATGATTGAATCTACTGATTTTTCGGGAAGATTCGAATTCAGACCTCTTGAGCCAGGTTTTGGATTAACAGTTGGTAACGCATTAAGAAGAGTATTATTATCTTCTTTAGAAGGGTTTGCAATTACATCATTACGTGTTGACGGAGTTGAGCATGAATTCTCAACAATTCAAGGAGTAGTAGAAGATTTAACAGAAATCATCTTAAACTTAAAGCAAGTTCGTTTTAAGAAACAAATTGAAGAGACTGATAGAGAAACTGTATCAATTGCAGTATCAGGACAAGAACAATTAACTGCAGGAGATTTACAAAAATTTACTTCAGGTTTTCAAGTACTAAATCCAGATTTAGTTATTTGTAACATGGATAAATCAGTTAAGTTCAATGCAGAAATCACTATCGAAAAAGGTAGAGGTTTTGTTCCAGCTGAAGAAAACAAAAGAGCAGGTGCACCATTAGGAACAATTTTTACAGATTCTATTTACACTCCTATAAAGAATGTAAAATACGCTGTTGAAAATTTCCGTGTAGAGCAAAAGACCGATTACGAAAAATTAGTTTTCGATATCGATACTGATGGTTCTATCAATCCTAAAGACGCATTAACTGAAGCAGCAAAAATTTTAATCCACCACTTTATGTTATTCTCTGATGAGCGTATCACTTTAGAGGCAGATGAAATTGCACAAACTGAAACATACGATGAGGAATCATTACACATGCGTCAGTTATTAAAGACGAAATTAGTAGATATGGATTTATCTGTTCGTGCTTTAAACTGTTTAAAAGCTGCAGAAGTAGATACTTTAGGAGACTTAGTATCATTTAACAAAAGCGATTTAATGAAATTTAGAAACTTTGGTAAAAA
>JAHDHE010000063.1 GCA_020631475.1 Tenacibaculum sp.
TCAATGAAATTACCTTTATCTACTACTTACGTAACATTTATGGTAGCAATGGGTACATCTTTAGCCGATAGAGCTTGGGGGCGTGAAAGTGCTGTATATAGAGTTGCTGGTGTAATTAATGTAGTAGGAGGATGGTTTTTAACTGCATTAACGGCCTTTATTGCTGCTGCAGTCGTGGCTTATTTAATTAGTTGGAACATGGTTATGATTCCTGTATTACTATTAGTAGTTGCATTATTAATTGGAAGAAATACATTAATCCATAGAAAAAAATCGAAAGAAGTTAAAAAGCAAATTCATATTGAAAGAGCTGAGTTAATTACTATTAATGGAGTAATTGAAGAAAGTGCTGATCATATTGCTGAAGTAGCTACTCGTGTAAACAAATTATACACTAGTGTTGTAAATGATTTAGCTAAACACGATTTAAACAAATTACGTAAAACTGATAAGCACGTAGGTAAGTTAAATGATGAAATTGATGGCTTAAAAGATGGTGTATTCTACTTTATTAAATCGCTAGATGATACGTCGGTACAAGCAAGTAGATTCTACATTTTAGTTTTAGGTTATTTACAAGATGTTGCACAATCTATTAGTTATATTTCTAGAGCAAGCTTTAAACATGTTAACAACAATCATAAAGCTCTTAAAAAAGGACAATTAAAAGATTTAAAACATATTGATAACACTTTATCTAAATTATTAGAAGATATTAGTAGCGCATTCGAAAATAGAAGTTTTGATAATTTAGAGAATATCATTAATGAAAAGAAAGAATTATTAAAAGATGTTTCTGCTTCTATCGAAAAGCAAGTTGCTCGTATTAGAACAGATGAAACAAGTCCAAAAAATACTACATTATATTTTAGTATTTTAATTGAAACACAAGATTTAGTTTCTGGTCTTATGAGTTTATTAGAAACATATGAAGAATTTCATATTAGCACTAAAAACATTTAAGATTACTATATAAAAACAAAAACCGAGCTTTAAAGCTCGGTTTTTTTACACACTATATTTTTCTTTCTTATTTCTTAATTGGTCGCATTAAACCTTCTTGAGCAACTGAAGCCACTAATTTACCTTCTCTTGTATATATATTTCCACAAGCAAAACCACGCGCTCCGAATGTATTCGGACTTTCTATTGAAAATAGCATCCAATCGCTAAAATCAAAATCGCGATAAAACCACATAGAATGATCTAAACTCGCCATCTGTGTGTTTCCAAAATTAGCAACACTCGCATTCGGATTTAAACAAGCTGTTAAAATATTGTAATCAGATATATAGGTTAATATTTGTTGCTTGATTGCTAAATCTAAATTTTTAGAATCACCTTTTAATTTAAACCAAACATCTACTACTGGAGGCAAATTTTTCATATATAAAGGATTTGCAATTTGTACAGGCTTAAAATCTATAGGTCGTTCTACACTTAAAAAGGCTTTCATTTTTTTTGGTAAAAAATCACCAAATTGATCTAGCATATCTGTCCAACTAAACAATTCTTCTGGTTGTTTAATGTTTTTTTTAATTGGCATTTGATGCTCATATCCATCTTCTTTTTTATGAAAAGAACATGCTAAAATAAAAATAGTCTTATCGTTTTGATGTGCTGTTACACGACGTGTAGAAAAACTTCCTCCGTCTCGAATATTTTGCACATTATAAGTTATTGGTAATTCTAGGTTTCCAGCCTCTAAAAAATATGAATGCAACGAATGTAAAACACGCTCTTTAGGTGTTGTTCTATAAGCTGCATTTAATGATTGTGCTAATACTTGACCTCCGAAAACATTCGGACTTCCGATATCTTTACTAACTCCATTATAATTATTATCTCCTATATTTTCAAGTGTAAGAATTTCAAGTAATTCTTCTGAGTTTTTCATTGTGATTAATTAACGTTTTCGATTACTATTTTCTTTTTAAAAGGATGCTTTTGATTAAATTGAGATGGTTGAATTCTTTTTAAGAACAAACTCAAGATACGATTTGGTATAGAGTTCTTATGACGTAGATAAATAGTTAATTCTTGAGGTATTGCACCTACTGAACTTTTAATTTCACTTGCTGTTCTTCCAAAATTAATCATTGTAACTTTTCTATCAATTCCTAAGGAAATATAATCATATAACATTCGCTGATAAATAGCATATTCTCTGTTATACTTATAATCTATACCAACAAAATGTGCATCTAAAGAATTTTGATTAATAATTCCTGATAAAAAACCAACCAATTCATCTTCTAACCAATATGCATTTAAAACATAGTTATCTTCTAAATTTTCTTTTAATGATTTATATGTTTCTAAGTTAAAATCTCCCAAATTAAAACTCGAATTACTAGATACTATTTTATAAAGTGTTGTCATTTTTGGTAACAAATCTTTTAATCTATTAATAGATACTTCTTCAACTCTTAAAAATGCACTAAGTTTTATAGCTCTTCTTGCTTTAACTCTAAATTTTGTTTTAAACGCAGCTAAATAATCGTTAAAAGTTAGCCAATCTTCATCAAGATATAAAACCATATTTGGTTCCACATTAAATGAATTATATCCATCTACTAATAACTCGTCGGTAATAAATAAAGATTCTTTTATAAAATCTTTAAGCATATATGCATCAATACCATTTTTTAAGTTTGTATTTGCATGATATAATACTGCTTTTGCTAATTGACTTACAACTTGCTTTTTATTTTGATCTTGCTTAATATACACTCCATGTTCTCCACTTACAAAAGTATTACCACAAGTAAGTATTTTAAAGGGTTTTTCTGGAGATATAATCCGAAGTTTTCGCCCCATACATTTTACCCATTCAACAACAGATTGCATATCATTTTGAACACTATCTAAATAAAAATCTACAATTTGAATCGTTGCAAAAGCAATAGGTTTTTGTGCTTCGTTTAATAAAATAATATACGAAAATTGTATTTGAGGATTGTGCTTTTCTAAAGCTTCTAAATATTTTGTATTAAAATATAGGTTATTAGAACAACCTAATTCTTCCCAAATTACATTTGGTATTTCTTTAATTGAAGAAAAATACTTACTATTTATTGTTTGATTGTTAAAAGATAATATGTTCACGCAGCCCCTTATAATTAGCCTGTAAAATACTAAAAGTTTATTTAATAAATTTATCAAACATTTTTATTCCAAACTGATACCTTTAATAATTTACTAATTTTCATCATATCACTTAAAAGATATTGTTTATCATCGTGATTTAATAAGTTAAATCTATCTCCTTTTTGAGTAATTAGGTTTAACTCATAAGAAAAATAGCTTCCAGAAGAACTAGTATGAATAGGCAATGTTATTTCTAACTTTTTAATTAAGTGCTTATCTTTTGTGGTAGGTGAATGTATTTGCTTTAAAGAATCTAGCAGATAAATATCTTTATGAAGCGATGTTTGATTACTATTATATCGCTCATACTTACTTTCAAGTTCTGGAACCAATACAAAAAACAAGATACCTAACGGAATTAATAAAAAAAGCCAAGAGCTTTTAAGCGACATTTTTTTATCGTTTTTTACTACAATTTTTGAGAATAATTTTAAGTTTTAAACATAAAAAAACTCCTTTATTAATTTGTAATTAACAAAGGAGTTGATTGTTATTGCTTTAACAGTTTAACTATCCTACAATATTTATAATTTTTCCAGGAACAATAATTACTTTCTTTGGCTCTCTCCCTGCAAGTTGAGCTATTGTTCTTTCTTCTGCCATTACAATTTTCTCGATTTCATCTTTACTTAAATCTAAAGGTAGTTCTAAAGTAAAACGCATTTTTCCGTTAAATGAAACCGGATAATTCTTAGAACTTTCTACTAAATGTGAAGCTTCAAATTTAGGGTAATCAACTGTTGAAATTGATTCTTCATGACCTAATTGGCTCCATAATTCTTCTGCTATATGCGGAGCATAAGGAGAAATTAAAACCAATAACGGTTCTAAAATAGCTCGCTTATTACATTTTTGAGCTGTTAGTTCATTTACAGCAATCATAAATGTAGAAACTGATGTGTTAAATGAGAAATTCTCAATATCTTCTTCTACTTTCTTAATGGTTTTATGTAATGTTTTTAATTCGTCTTTTGTTGGTTCTACATCAGAAACATTTACTCCATTTTCGCCAACATACAATTTCCATAATTTTTTTAAGAAAGAATATACTCCTGAAATACCTGATGTTTTCCATGGTTTTGTTTGCTCTAATGGTCCTAAAAACATTTCGAATAAACGTAAACTATCCGCTCCGTATTCTTCACAAATTAAATCTGGATTAACCACATTATATTTCGATTTTGACATTTTTTCAACCTCACGATGACATACAAACTCGTTATCTCTACCAAAAACAAATTCTGCATTTTTAAAATCGTCTCTCCAATCTTTTAACTTATCAATATTTACAATTGTATCACTTTCCAATGTACTAACATCAATGTGAATAGCTCTATATGTTAAATTTTCTTTATTTTCTTCTATAAGACCAGCTTCAAGCAACTTCTTCTCTAATCTCGAAGATAATTTAGCATCTTTTACAGATACTGGACTAGCTCCTTGAAAATAATCTGAAGAAATGTAAACATTATGCTTTTTATCATCAAACAAGGCTTCATATACAAAAGCAGATGTTCCTAAAATCATTCCTTGGTTAATTAATTTCTTTGCAAATTCATCAACAGGTAATAATCCTTTATCGAACAAGAATTTTTGCCAGAAACGAGCATATAATAAATGCCCTGTTGCGTGTTCTGATCCTCCGATATACAAATCAATTTCTTTCCAATAATCTACAGCTTCTTTACTTACAAATTCACCATCGTTATTAGCATCCATATAACGGTTAAAATACCAAGAACTTCCTGCCCACCCTGGCATTGTGTTTAACTCTAATGGGAAAACAGTTTTGTTATCAATTAAATCATTACTAACTACCTCAGCTGTTTCACTGTTCCAAGCCCAAATATCTGCATTTCCTAAAGGTGGTTTCCCATCTTCGGTAGGTAAATACTTTTCTACTTCTGGTAAAACGATAGGCAAATGTTTTGCATCTATCATTTGTGGCATTCCGTTTTTGTAATATACTGGGAAAGGTTCTCCCCAATAACGCTGACGACTAAATACCGCGTCACGTAAACGATAGTTTATTTTTCCATAACCAAAACCACGTTGCTCCATTTCGTAAATAGCTAATTTCATCGCTTTTTTGTACGATAAACCATTTAAGAAATCAGAATTAGCAATTTTAGTTCCTTCTTTATCAGCATGTGCAGCTTCAGAAATATCAACATCTTCAAAAATATTAGGAATTTCTAATCCGAAATGTTTTGCGAAATCATAATCACGTTGATCGCCACAAGGTACCGCCATAACAGCTCCTGTACCGTAACTTGCTAACACGTAATCTCCAATCCAAATTGGCACTTGTTTTCCTGTAAACGGATGAATTGCATAAGCACCAGTAAATACTCCCGAAATAGTTTTTACATCTGCCATCCTATCTCTTTCAGAACGTTTAGCTGTTGCTTTAATATAAGCGTAAACTGCTTTCTTTTGAGCATCGGTAGTAATTTTTGAAACCAACTCGTGCTCTGGAGCTAATGTCATAAAACTTACCCCGTAAATAGTATCTGGTCTTGTTGTAAAAACATCAATACTATAGTCGTGTTCTTGTTTAGTGTCAACTACCTCAGCGTCGCTTTTTTCAATTGGCTTTGGAAATTGAATCGCTGAATTTATTTTAGCAACTACTCCTAAAACATTTTCTACAACTTCTTCATTTGTAAAACGAATTACATTAAAACCTTCGTTATTAAAATAAGCTGTTCTTACCGCTTCGTCTTCTTTACCAGAAAACTCAATGATTAAGTTTTTATTTAGTGATACATAATCAACTAAAAATTTACCTATTGTATATTTTTTTCTGAATTTAGCAGCGCCTTTTTTAGCTTTTAATTCATCCCAAAGAATCCCTTCTGCTTTCGATAAATTTAAGCGTGTTTCTTTTAACGTTTCTAAATCTTTATAAGATAATTTTACTCCTGTGTTTTCAGTAAATGTAGATGTATCAACTTTAAAAGTTACCATTGCTCCTTGTGAGCGACCAATCCAATTGGTTTGAGAATCTTTTAATGGTTGTGGCCAATCGATATTTTGTAAACCGTCTAATAAACGTTGTGAATATGCTGAAATTCGCATAGACCATTGCGTCATTTTTTTACGAACTACTGGATGACCTCCACGTTCTGAAACTCCGTTTACTATTTCATCATTAGCTAAAACTGTACCCAATGCAGGACACCAGTTTACCTCAGTATCTGATAAATAAGTTAAACGATATTGTAATAATATTTCTTGTTGTTTTTCTGTTGAAAAACCTTTCCACTCATCCGCAGAAAAAATAGTAATATCATCTTCAGAAACAGCATTTACATTTGCGTTTCCTTCTTTTTCGAAAACTGAAATTAAAGTTGAAACGTCTTCTGCTTTATCTGTGTCTTTATTGTACCAAGAATTGAATAATTGAATAAAAATCCACTGTGTCCATTTATAGTATTCTGGACTTGATGTACGTACTTCACGAGACCAATCGAAAGAAAATCCGATATTATCTAACTGACGACGATAGGTTTTTATATTCGTTTCCGTAGTAATTGCAGGATGTTGACCTGTTTGAATTGCATATTGTTCTGCTGGTAAACCAAAAGAATCGTACCCTTGTGGATGCAATACATTAAAACCTTTATGACGTTTGTAACGTGCATAAATATCTGAGGCAATATAACCTAATGGGTGCCCAACGTGTAAACCCGCTCCTGATGGATAAGGAAACATATCTAAAACATAGTACTTAGGTTTCTCCGATTCATTACTGGCTTTAAATGTTTGGTTTTCTGCCCAAAACTGTTGCCATTTCTTTTCTATCTCTTGATGATTGTATTGCATTGTAT
>JAHDHE010000064.1 GCA_020631475.1 Tenacibaculum sp.
TGATGATATGAATTCGTTTTAATGATTTATATCAGTAGTTAGCGAAGTTATTAGAAAATAGGTTAAGAATCAAACTAAATTTCAGTTTTAAAATTGCATTCCAACTTTAAAGTTTAAGACTCTACCGGTCATAAAATTAGGGATTCCGTATTGTTGTTTGCTATAAGCATCTCGAACCCAAGTATTGGTTATTGAGTTACGGATATCAAAAATATTAAAGAGTTCTAAACCAATAGTTAATTCTTTAAAACTTCGAAGAAATCCTGTTTTGTGTTGTTTGTTGGCATCAGCAAAAACATACGACAATCCTAAATCGGCACGTTTATAATCGTTTAATCTGTTTTGGAATTGATATACATCTGAATATGCAGGTGCTCCACCTGGTAAACCAGTGTTGTAAACAATATTTAAATAGGCTTTTAAATCAGGTAAATTAGGTACATAATCTTGAAATAATATTCCAAATTTTAAACGTTGATCCGTAGGTCTTGCAATATAGCCTTGGTTGTTAATGTTTTCTTCAGTTTTTAAATAACCAATACTCACCCAACTATCATTACCTGGAACAAATTCACCATTTAAACGAACATCTAATCCGTAAGCATACGCATCAGTTACGTTATCTGCACGATAACGAATACGAACATTATCTACTGAGTATGAATTTACATCGGTTAAGTTTTTGTAATACAATTCCGTGGTTAATTTAAAAGGACGTTCCCACATGGTAAAACTATAATCGTTACTAGCTACTAAATGAATTGATTTTTGTGCTTTTACTTCTGGATGAACACGACCGTTAAAATCACGCAATTCTTTATAAAAAGGAGGTTGAGAATACCAACCACCAGAAATTCTAAACAACATGTCTTTATCCCAATCTGGTTTAATTGCAAATTGTGCTCGCGGACTAAATGTAAGTTGATTTTTAGAACTTGTAGTAGTTGTTTTTACATTCCATTGATGTGCTCGTACACCAATATTCATCCATACTTGATGATTTTTCCACTCTGTTTTTCTACTAAATTGAACAAAACCTGATAAGCGATTGATGTCAACTTCGTTTTCTGCCCTAACGTTTCTAAAAGGTTCAATAGGTCCTGTAAAAGGTTCGTAAGGTTGATTATTACCCGTATGATGTGGCGGACGAACAGAAAACCCTAAAGAATCGATAACTTCCCATTCGCGAATACGATCTTTTATATTTTCTGTTTGATATTTTACACCAGCTATCCACTCGTTATCCCAATCTTTTAAAGTAACTCTAAACTGAATATTGCTAATTAAAGCATCTAAATCGTTACGAGCATGATTTATTTGCGATCCTATTCCTTGAGAAAAAACAACATCACCAAAGTTTTCTGAACCAACATTGCTATCAACTTCACCTAAATTATAAGATGCAGCAATATCAAAATGTTCTTCTTCTTGAGTGTTGAAAGAAGAAATAGTTCCTGTGATTTTTAAATCATCATTTACTTGGTAATCGGTAGAGAATGCTCCGAAAAGTGTTTTAAACTCATCTTGTTCTTGCCCCTGATAAAAAACAATTAATTCTAACGGATTTGCAATAGTTCCAAAACGAGTTTTTCTTGTTAACGGTTTGTAATTATAATCGTTTAAAGAAAAGTTCCCTAAAAAGTTTAAAGTTAGTTTTTCGTTAGCTTTATATGATAAAAACGTTTGTACATCGGTAAACTTTGGTCTGAAGTTTACTTCGGTTTGTTTGCTATTAACAAACAGACTGTTGTCTCTATATCTAACACCAAGTATTGCACTTAGTTTATTGTTTAAAAAAGTGTCTTCTATTGTAAAACTACCACCTAGTAAACTAGCATCTATTTGAATTCCAAAATCAACAGGTTTACGATAGGTAATGTCTAATACTGATGAAAGTTTGTCGCCATATTTTGCTTGAAATCCTCCTGCAGAAAAATTAATGTTTTGCACTAGATGTGGATTGATAAAACTCAATCCTTCTTGTTGCCCTGAACGAATTAAAAACGGACGATACACCTCAATTCCGTTTACATACACTAAGTTTTCATCAAAATTACCACCACGAACATTGTATTGAGTGCTTAACTCGTTATTGTTACTTACTCCTGGAAGTGTCATTAAAACATTTTCAACACCAGCATTGGCACCAACTAAATTTTTAACTTTCTTGGTTTCAATTTTAGTAATTCCTTGTGCTTCTTTTTTTTGATTTTTAAGTACAACTTCTTCTAATTCTTGGGTTTTGAAGTTTAAACTAGGAGAGAAGTTAAATGTTTTTCTTCCTCTAGAAGTAAATTTCTTAACAACTGTTTTATAAGATACATGACTAAAAGTTGCTGTAACTGTTTTACGCATGGGTATGGTAAAACTATAATTACCATTAGCATCGGTAGTTGTGCCTTTCGATAAATACGAAATTGCTACACCTTCTATAGGAGTATTGTATTTATTGATGATTCTTCCTTTTACTGTTGCTGTTTTTTGGGCAAAAATAAGTGAAGGGAACAATAGTAAAATAAGTAGTTTTTTCAAGGGCTTTATCGTTTACTTTCTGAAAAAAGTAGCAGAAATACTTTTTGTATTTCCTACATTATCAGAGACTACAAGTTTAAAAAGATGTTTGCTACCAACCAACTTTTTATCATTAAAATCGTAGGTAAGTATTCCTTTTTTATGATTGTATTCCATTAAAATCCATTCGCCATCAATCGTAGCACGATAATTTTTAATACCTGACTCTTTATCTTTTATCTTAACTTTTAAAGTTTTGTTTTTAGAAAGCCATTGCTTGTCTTTAAAATTATATAATTGAATTATGGGTTTAATTGAGTCGAACTTTAAAGTGTAATTGCCTAACAGTTTAGTTGTAGTATATACTTTATCTATCTTCTTTTTAGTAGAAGCATATCTTGGATACTTTTTATTGGTTACATTGGCAATATATACCTCTTGTTTTTGTTTATCGTTTAAAAATGAAGTATTGAATGTTAAAGTATATCTTTTATCTAATGGAATGGTTGGGTTATGAATTTTGGCTACACCTTTTTCAATTGAGAAATCGATGAAACAATCTTCGTAAAAGGTATTTTTAGGAAAAGCAATGGTTACATTATTTTTGTTGAATTTAGTAAAGCTTTTGGCAATAATTTTATAAGCAGTCGTATCTTTTTTTTGAAAAATTAAATTACTTTTTACACCGCGAACAGGTATTTTTATTGATGAAGTATTGTTTTTAAAATCTTTAGCAATAATTTCAATATTATAATTAGATCCATCTTCAATTAATATTTTACCATTATTAATAAGGTTTTTATAAAGACTTAATCTATTAGCTTTTACTTTATGTGTTTTTTGTACTCTATTTTTATATGTTTTGTAGTGTTCGTAATCAATCAATAAATTTATGTATTTACTTTCGGCAAACGAAAAAGTTTCTACATCATGGTAATATACTCTACTACCATTTACTTTTACCTCTAAACTGTAGATACCGTTTTTATTTAAAGCGCCGTTAAGTCTATCAAAAACACCAACCCCAAAACTTATTTCACCACTAGCGGTTATTTTTTCAGTAATATAGTTATTGTTTTCAACCTTTTTAAAAGAAATAATTGTTTTTGAAGTGGAGTTATTAATTCGAGAATCATTGTTCAGTGGATATCCTATTAATTTCTGAATCGTTGGAGATTTATCATCTTTAGGAACTAAACCAAAATGCATTGGGTTGATAATGTGTTCAGTTTTAGTATCTCTAATTTCATAATGTAAATGAGGTCCACCAGAACCACCTGTATTTCCTGTGTAACCTATAATTTCTCCTTTTTTTATAGGAAATTTATCAAGGGTAGGAAATAAACTACCCAAACTAAACTTCTGCTTTTTATATTGAAGATTCTTAATGTATTTTTGAAGAGTAGGATTAAATTCTTTAAGATGCCCGTAAACGGTTGTATATCCATTAGGGTGATTTATATACAACGCTTTTCCATAACCATATTGTTGTATTTTAATTCTTGAAACATATCCGTCTGCTGGAGCATAAATCGGAATTCCTTGTTTTCCTTGAGTTTTTATATCTAAACCAGCATGAAAATGATTACTTCTTAATTCACCAAACGTACCAGATAATACAATTGGAATTTTTAAAGGTGATGAAAAATAATCTTTTGGATATTGCTTTTGAGCACTTCCATAAAAAAAAGAGAATAGTAAAATAACAGAAAAAAAGAATCTCAAATCGTAACAGTTTATAACAAAAATACTAAAATTATGCCAAAGCTTTAAAGGTTAAACACCAGTGTTTTAGTAAAAAAGTAGAAAAGAGTTGCGATTTAAAATCTATATTGATAACTTTGTAGATATAGTTTTATTCTTAAAAATAAATGAGTGACCCTTTAGAAGCAATTCATTTACTGGAAGATAAGTTAAAAATCTTACTTTCTAATTATGATTTTTTAAAAGAAGAAAATCAAGTTTTGCTTCAAAACAATGCAAAGTTACAAGTTTTATTACAAGAAAAAACGCAAGAATTAAGTAATAAACAAGAAGAATTTAAATTACTTAAAATTGCTAAAACTATTGAAGGTAGTAACGAAAATACAAGAGAAACAAAACTCAAAATAAATACACTAATTCGAGAGATTGATAAATGCATTACTCTTTTGAATTCATAAAAAGTTCTTTACATGGCGAAAATAAAAGTTAATGTTGTTATTGCAGGAAGAACGTATCCGTTAAGTGTTAATAACACAGAAGAAGAAGAAGGGATGCGTAAAGCTGCAAAAGAAATTAACGAATTAATAGCCAAGTTTGAACAAAATTATGCAGTAGCCGATAAGCAAGATGTGTTAGCAATGAGCGCTTTACAATTTGCATCGAAAGCAAAAATAGTAGCAATAAATAATACTATTAAAAATACTGAAGTATCAAATAAAATAAATGAATTAACTAACTTGTTAGAAAAACATTTATAACGTTCTTTAAAATACATTAATATTACTACCTACATTAGTACATTGTTTGTTAAACTCAACACTATTTATTTAGAAAGGATGAGTCTTGGTTCGTAGAGCAAGCCGTATGTGTCAATTTATTTGATGCCCAGAACGGATCCTCGATAAGCCAGTTAGTCCTAAACCTGTTTATTCGGAGTTTATAAGACCCTATTAATGTAGGTTTTTTTATACAATCAAATCAAAATTATGGAAGGAATATTATTTCCTGTGTTAGCAGGAATTATAGGGGTAGCAATAGGTTTTTTTATTGCTAAAATGTTAGAGAAATCTAATGCCAATAAATTAATACAGGAAACAAAAAAACAAGCTAGAAACATTGTAAAAGAAGCAAAAGTTGAAGCTGAAGCAATAAAAAAAGATAAAATTTTACAAGCCAAAGAGAAGTTTATAGAACTTAAATCTGAGCACGAAAAAGTAATTTTATCAAGAGAAAAGAAAATATCTGATGTTGAAAAAAGAATACGCGACAAAGAAAGTCAAGTATCATCAGAATTAGATAAAAATAAAAAGAAAAATATTTCTTTAGATAAAAAAGAAGCTGATTTTGACTATAAATTAGAATTTTTAGATAAAAAAGAATCAGAAATAGAGAAATTACACAAGCGTCATGTAGATATGCTTGAGCAAATATCAGGATTATCTGCTGAAGATGCTAAAACAGAATTAGTAGCTTCTTTAAAAGATGAAGCAAAAGCTGATGCGATGTCTTTTATCCAAGACACTGTCGAAGAAGCTAAAATGACAGCACAACAAGAAGCTCGTAAAGTAGTTTTAAATACTATTCAGAGAGTAGGAGTGGAACAAGCTGTTGAAAACTGTGTATCAGTTTTTAATTTAGAATCAGATGATGTTAAAGGTAGAATTATTGGTCGTGAAGGTCGTAATATTCGTGCTTTAGAAGCTGCTACTGGTGTTGAAATTATTGTTGATGATACACCAGAAGCAATTATTCTTTCTTGTTTCGATCCAGTACGTCGTGAAATAGCTCGTTTATCTATGCATAAATTAGTAACAGATGGAAGAATTCACCCAGCAAGAATTGAAGAAGTTGTTAAAAAGACTGAAAAACAAATTACTCAAGAGATTATCGAAGTTGGTAAGCGTACAGTTATCGATTTAGGTATTCATGGTTTACATCCTGAGTTAATTAAAACAGTTGGTCGTATGAAGTACCGTTCTTCTTATGGTCAAAATTTATTACAGCACTCGCGTGAAGTAGCAAATCTTTGTGGTATTATGGCTGCAGAAATGGGCTTAAATGCTAAAGCAGCTAAAAGAGCTGGTTTACTACATGATATAGGTAAAGTACCAGAAACTGAGAGTGAATTACCACACGCATTATTAGGTATGCAATGGGCTGAGAAATATGGAGAGAAACCAGATGTATGTAATGCAATTGGAGCACACCACGATGAAATAGAAATGAAGAGTTTATTATCGCCAATAGTACAGGTTTGTGATGCTATTTCAGGAGCAAGACCAGGAGCGCGTCGTCAGGTATTAGATTCTTACATACAACGTTTAAAAGATTTAGAGGATATTGCTTTTGGATTTAATGGTGTACAAAAAGCATATGCTATTCAAGCAGGACGTGAATTACGTGTAATGGTAGAAAGCGCTAAAGTAAATGATACTAAGGCTGCAGAATTATCATTTAATATTTCTCAAAAAATTCAGAATGATATGACCTATCCAGGACAAGTAAAAGTAACTGTGATTCGTGAAACTAGAGCTGTAAATGTAGC
>JAHDHE010000065.1 GCA_020631475.1 Tenacibaculum sp.
TTTTTAGATTTTTTCAATTAGTTTTGCGAAGATAGAAAAAAGTAGTTAGTCGTTAGTATTCAGTAGTTAGTTTTCATAACAACACACTATCGTCTAAAGTCTATAAACTAAGGACTAAAATGAGAAAACTAAAAAATAGCGAGTTAGGTAGAAAAACAGTAGATGAATTTAAACAAACTAAAAAAACACCGATTATTGTGGTGCTCGACAATATTCGTAGTTTAAATAATATTGGCTCGGTTTTTAGAACTTCTGATGCTTTTTTAATCGAAAAAATTTATTTGTGCGGTATTACCGCAACACCTCCTAACAAAGAAATTCATAAAACTGCTTTAGGGTCTACTGAATCCGTTGAATGGGAATATGTAGAAGACACGTTAACATTAGTTAATAAATTAAAAATCAATGGTGTTTTTGTAGCTTCAATAGAGCAAGCTGAAAACAGTACCATGCTGAATGATTTTACACCTCAACCAAATAAAAAATACGCTATTGTAATGGGTAATGAGGTAAAAGGTGTACAGCAAGAAGTGGTTTCTGCTTCTGATGCCTGTATTGAAATACCTCAATTAGGAACCAAACATTCTTTAAACATATCGGTAAGTTGTGGAGTTGTACTTTGGGATTTATTTGCCAAAATTACCTCATAAAGGTTAATTACTATCAATAATCTAAAAACAACCTTAAAAAGGTTGTTAATTTTTTGTCTTTCTCCCGTAAACACTATACATTAGAGACTTTATTTTAGTCCCCCACAAAAATTATTTAATTAAAACCTTATAATTATGGAAAACAAGAATTTACAAGAAGTGGTAATGGCATTAAGTCCTGGCGATGATACTGGCGGTGGCGGTACTGGTATTGATACTGGTGGCGGTGACGGTAATAATGGTGGTGATGGAAAAAAATGTAATTAATTATTTAATATTTTAAACTATGGAAATTATTTTTTCTTTATTATTTATGTTAAGTACTGCTTTTGGTAGTACTGATGTAAAAAAAGATGATGCTAAAAAAGAAACTATCGAAAAAACAACCACAAATACAGAAATCGATACTGGTGGAGGTACTGGTTCAGGAAGTGGTTCAGGAGATGGTGGAGGAAAATAAATTTTCATCATTAAAAATAAAAACAACACCTTAGATATCTGAGGTGTTGTGTATTATTATATGCTAAAGAAGTATTTTCTCATAGTAATTATTCTTTTTCCTTTTATTTGTTTTTCTCAAAAAAGCGAATTAGACTCTATTAATTCTAACATCGAAAAAGCTAAAAGTAATTACGGAGAAAAAAGAATTTTTTTTCTTGAAAGAGCATCTAATTTTACTCAAAAAGCAAATATAGATTCGCTTATTAAAAAAGTAAATATTGAGTATGGTCTTCAGAGTTATTATAACGGTTTGGATAATCATTTAATAAAAGCTAATAAAAGACTCTTAATCCTTTATGAAAAAAGTCTTGACTCTTCAACTCTTGCAAAACACTTCCATTTTAAAGCCCTAGAACAAAAAATAAAATTAAATGTAGATAGTGCTTTTTATTATTACCATCAATCCAAAAACATTTCAATAAAAATTACTGACTCTTTAGCTGTGGGTAGACGTCTATTAAGCATAGCAAACCTGCAAAGAGAAGCAAAAGATTACTTAGGTTCTGAAATTAACTCAATAGAAGCGCTAAAATATTTAGAACCTTTAAAATCGTACAAATATTTAGAAAGCATATATAATAATTTAGCTATAGTTTCTAGAAATTTAGAAGATTACAAAAGTTCAGAAAAGTATTTTAATAAAGCCATATATTCTAACGAAAAAAATAATTTTTCTCGCAGAAAAAACACCTCTTTCTTATATATTATGAATGGAATAGGGCTATCCTATCAAAAACAAAATCAACATTCAAAAGCTATTACTTATTTTAAAAAAGGATTGCGCCAAGATAGTATTAAACAAAAATATCCTATTCAGTATGCTTTTTTATTAGAAAACTTAGCTGCTAGCAATTTTTTATTAGGTAATAAAACTAATGTTTTAGAACAGTATAATGAAGTTCTAAGTATTAGAGAAAAACTAAATAATAAAAAAGAATTAAGTATAACTCATATTAACCTTTCTGATTATTACAAAGATTTAAAACAAAATAAAAAAGCCTTATTTCATTCTAATCAAGCTTTAAAACATGCCAAACAAACACATAATAATAAACGTTGGTTAGAAGCTTTAGAGAACCTTTCAGAGTTAACTATTGGTGAACAATCAAAACAATATCTACAAGAATACATAAAACTTAATGATAGTTTATTTCAAAAAGAACGTCTGTTAAAAAACCAGTTTGCTAAAATTAGATACGAAACTGATAAAAAAGAAAAAGAAAACACAGTTTTAAAAACCGACAACGAAAAAAAACAAGCAGAAATTACTTACCAAAAACAACAAAAAACTATTGGTTGGCTGGCAGCTGCAAGTAGTATACTTTTATTTGGCTTAAGTATTATGTTTTTTGTTCAAAGAAGAAGAAAATTACTCTACCAAGCACAATTAGAAAGAGTACAAGTTAGAGAACATGAGCGTCAACAAATTGCAAAATCTTTACACGATGAAGTTGCTGGGGATTTACGCTTATTACATCAAAAATTAGAGAAGTCTAACCTATTAGAAGAAGCTAAAAAGCTAAATACAGTAAAAGACAACGTTCGAAATTTATCACATCAGTTAAGTAGTGTTAGTTTTGATAAAGTTTCTTTTAAAGACCAAATAATTAATTTAGTTAGTGATTATTTTGAACTTGATTTTAGAATAACCGTTACAGGTTTACAAGAGTACGAATGGGAAACGATTAATGATGCTATTAAACGGTTACTATATTTAAGTACTCGAGAAAGTATACAAAACAGCAAAAAATATGCTGAAGCAAGTAAACTAACCATAGATTTTACCCTAGAAAAAAAATATGTACATTTGAATATTACTGACAATGGCATCGGTTTTGATACCAATGTCAGTAAAAAAGGAATTGGTTTGCAAAACCTACAAGAACGTGTTGAAGAGTTAAACGGAACTCTACAAATTGATAGCGAAGTAGGTAACGGAACCAAAACTAATATTCAAATACCCTTAAATGCTTGAACAAACTAAAATACTTCTAGTTGATGACCATCAATTAATTATTGAAGGTATTCTTTCGTTTTTAAAAGACATTGATAATTTAGAGATTGAAACTGTAAATTCTTGCGATGAAGCTTTTTCAAAAATAAAAACGAGTGCTCTCGACAATCCTTTTCATATTGTTTTTACCGACTTAAGTTTTGATAATAATAACCATAACGTTGTTATAGATGGAGGTGAATCTTTAATAAAAGCCATTCAAAAAGAAGAAATAGATATTAAAACCGGTGTAATTACAGGACATTCAGAAATTAACAGAGTGTTTAATGTAATTAACAACCTAAACCCTTCTGCTTATATTTTAAAAGGGAATTGTAGTACTGATGAGCTAACCTTTGCAATTCAAAAGATGTTAAAGGGTGAAGTGTATTATACACACGAAATTCATCAAAAACTATTAAAAAGAGCTTTGGTCGAAATCCAAATGGATGAAGTAGCTATTCAAATTTTAAAAGAACTGCCTAAACATGCTAAAATCTCTAACTTAGAAGGTTCGGTTAAAAAAAGAGATGGTTCTTTAGTTAAAGTACGTGCCATCGAAAGTAAGCTAGCAAAGCTTCGTACCGATTTACAAGCCAACAATAATACAGACTTAGTATTGAAAGCCAAAGAATTAGGGATTATAGATTAACTCTTGCGGAAATCCACACTTTTTTCTGCGGAAATCCCGTTTTATACTATTAAACCAAATAATATCTTTGTATCAGAATTCAACTACTCTTGGGGAAAATTCTGAAAAAAGAAGAGAAATAAAATAAACCTTTCGGGCATATGTTTGAAAGGTTTATTTTATTTTTGTCATTGCGAGGCATGAAGCAATCTGTTATTTAAGTATTCCAAACTAAAAAAGATTACTTCTTTCATTCTTCTCTCGTAATGACATTCTATTTAACCATTGTGACTAATGAAAGTGATCGAATTTAAAATTTCTACTATAAATTCGGAAAATCACACTTTTTTCAGCGGAAATCCCCTTTTTAAATCTAAACTTCTAACATACATTTGTAATGTTCTTTTGAACAAAACATTAAGGGGAATTTAAAATAATGTAAAAAATGGGGAAATTTTTACTTACAAAAACTACTAAGGGGATTAATAGTTTTTTCTCAGCATTAGCTGAGTACGGAAAAGGAGCTAGTTATGCTTTAAGACACTAAGCAGAATAACAAACAAAAATGTAAACCTTCTAGAAAATCTAGAAGGTTTTTTTATTCTCAGAAGTTTAAATTGTAAATTGCTCTTTTAACTTTTCATTTTAATTTAAATGGCTAAATATATTGTTGCGTTAGATCAAGGTACTACTAGTTCGCGATCGGTAATTATTAATGATTCTGGAGAAATTATTGCTATGAATCAGCAAGAATTTCAACAAATATTTCCTAAATCTGGTTGGGTAGAACATGATCCTTTAGAAATCTTAGAAACTCAACTTACTACTTTAAAAAAAGTAATTAAAGAAACCAATATTAAAGCTTCCGAAATTGTAGGAATCGGAATTACCAATCAACGAGAAACTACTGTTGTTTGGAATAAAAAAACAGGGAAACCAATCTATAATGCTATTGTTTGGCAAGATAAGCGTACTGCCAATATTTGCGAAAATTTAAAAGAAAAAGGATTAGAAAATCACGTTCGTAAAACTACAGGTTTGGTTATAGATAGTTATTTTTCTGCAACTAAAATCAATTGGATTTTAAATAATATAGATGGAGCAAAAGCTGATGCTGAAAAAGGAAATCTTCTTTTTGGAACTATTGATACTTGGCTGTTATGGAACTTAACTAATGGAGCTATACATGCTACAGATTATAGCAATGCTTCAAGAACTATGCTCTATGATATTAAAAATTTAAAATGGGATGAAACTTTATTAAAAGAGTTAAAAATTCCATTTGCTATACTTCCAGAAGTAAAACCATCATCTCATCATTTTGGAAATTATGAATTAGATGGTGTTCAAATTCCAATTGCTGGAATTGCTGGAGATCAACAAGCTGCTTTATTTGGTCAAGCTTGTTTTACTAAAGGAGAAGCTAAAAACACTTACGGTACTGGTTGTTTTATGCTAATGAATACTGGTGAAAAACTTGAATATTCTAAAAACGGATTATTAACAACTATTGCTTGGGGTATAAATAATAAAGTATATTATGCTTTAGAAGGAAGTGTTTTTGTTGCTGGATCTGCAATTCAGTGGTTGCGAGACGGTTTACAAATTATAAACGACGCTAAAGAAAGTGAAGCTCTAGCTAAAGAGGTTAAAGAAGACAACCCAGTATATGTTGTTCCTGCTTTTGCTGGTTTAGGTGCGCCGTATTGGGATATGTATGCCCGTGGTGCTGTATTTGGTTTAACTCGCGATACAGGTAAAAATCATTTAATCAAAGCAACCTTAGACTCTCTTGCATACCAAACCAAAGACATTTTAGATGTTATGCAAAAAGATAGTGAAGTTAAATTAACCTCTTTAAAAGTTGATGGTGGCGCTTGTGCTAATAGTTATTTAATGCAATTTCAAGCAGATATTTTAAATACTGAAGTAGAGCGTCCAGAAATTATTGAAACAACTATAATGGGCGCTGCTTATTTAGCAGGAATTTGCGTAGGATTATGGAAACAAGAAGATATACTTGATAGACGTAAAATTAACAAGACTTTTATTCCTACTTTTCAAGAAGAAAAAAGAGAAAAATTATATACTAAATGGCAAAAAGCTGTTGAACGCACAAAAGATTGGATTGATTAAACATTAAAATATGGCTAAGTTTTACGATAAAATTACTAGTAGAATTCAGAAGTTTATAGAAGCTCAAAAAGTATTTTTTGTGGCTACTGCTCCTAAAAACGGACGAATCTATCTCCTAAATGAATGGATTCTTTTCGTGTATTAAACGAAAATCGTGTTGCTTGGTTAAGTGTTACTGGTAGTGGTAATGAAACCTCAGCACATTTATTAGACGATAATAGAATAACCATTATGTTTTGTGCTTTTGAAGGCGCTCCAAATATTCTGCGTTTATACGGAAAAGCTAAGGAGATATTGCCTCAAAATTCTGAATGGGATGATTTAATTTCTCAGTTCCCATCTTTATCTGGAACACGACAAATTTTTGATGTAGCTTTAGAAAGCGTACAAACCTCCTGTGGAATGTCTATTCCTTTTTACGAATACCAAGGAGAAAGAAATCAATTATTAGATTGGGCTGACGAAAAAGGACAAAACGGTATTGAACAGTATTGGACAGATCGAAATCAAACAAGTATTGATGGGTTGAATACGAAATTCAAAGAATAATATGATTTATTTCAAATAATTATGAAACAAATATTAGGATTTGTCTTTTTATTAATTGCTTGTTTTCTAACAATATATTCTCTCCGTGCAATCTACGTCAATCTAAATATATTCTTAACTATTAAAAAGTTAATTAGTGGCTATTTTGGTAAATACACTTTAGTTATTTTATTGTTTAATATAGGATATTTAATCTTAATTTTCCTGTTATACGATTTTCGGTTTTTTATTTCGCATAAAAAGCATTTAAATAATGTTTGT
>JAHDHE010000006.1 GCA_020631475.1 Tenacibaculum sp.
AGATGTTTACCCATACATAAATATACGAAATATTATATCGAAAATCGTATTATTTAAACTTTGTTTTAAATGGGCAAGGTTATTAAACAAAGCAATTGAAACATAACTAAATTATTACAGAATTCTCAAATCCTGATAAAAATCATATTTTAAACTAATACTTAATGTTATTTTTGAAGTAAATAACTTTGAGATGGTACAGTTGGTTAATATCCCCTTAGTTTCATGGACAAATGGAACAATTATGATAGCAATCTTTGGTTTGGTTTGCTTAGGGTTAATTACTACCCTTTTAATTCTTGTTAATAGCGACAAGAAAAAAAAGTAGTTTTGGTTTTTAATAGTTGATTTAGAAGGAGTGTTCTATTTAAATATAGAGCACTCCTTCTTATTTTTATTTAAAGGCATTTAAACCTGTAACATCCAATCCTGTTATTAGTAAGTGAATATCGTGTGTTCCTTCGTAAGTAATTACACTTTCTAAATTCATAGAATGACGCATAATAGAATATTCGCCAGAAATTCCCATACCACCTAACATTTGTCTTGCTTCTCTAGCAATTTTTATTGCCATATCTACATTATTACGTTTTGCCATAGAAATTTGAGCAGAAGTTGCTTTTCCTTCGTTTCTTAACGTACCTAGTCTCCAAGCTAATAATTGAGCTTTGGTAATTTCTGTAATCATTTCTGCTAACTTCTTTTGTTGTAATTGAAACTGACCAATTGGTTTACCAAACTGCATTCTTTCTTTCGAATATCTTAAAGCAGTATCATAACAATCCATTGCTGCACCAATTGCTCCCCATGCAATACCATAACGAGCAGAATCTAAGCAACCTAAAGGAGCTCCTAGTCCTGATTTATTTGGTAATAAGTTTTCTTTAGGAACCTTAACATTATCAAAAATTAACTCTCCTGTAGATGATGCTCTTAACGACCATTTGTTATGTGTTTCTGGAGTAGAAAAACCTTCCATTCCACGTTCAACAATCAATCCGTGAATTCTACCTTCTTCATTCTTTGCCCATACAACAGCAACTTGCGCAAAAGGTGCGTTAGAAATCCACATTTTCGCTCCGTTTAAAAGATAATGATCTCCCATATCTTTAAACTTCGTTTCCATATCTCCAGGGTTCGATCCATGATTTGGCTCTGTTAAACCAAAACATCCCATCCATTCACCAGAAGCTAATTTTGGTAAATATTTATTACGTTGTTCTTCGTTTCCATATTTCCAAATAGGATACATCACTAAAGATGATTGTACTGAAGCAGTACTACGAACACCAGAATCGCCACGTTCTATCTCTTGCATAATTAAACCATAAGAAATTTGATCTAAACCAGCGCCGCCATATTGTTCAGGAATATACGGACCAAAAGCTCCTATCTCTGCTAAACCGCCAATAATCTGTGTTGGAAATTCTGCACGTTGTGCATAATCTTCTATAATCGGTGACACATCTCTTTTTACCCACTCTCTCGAGGCATCTCGAACTAGTTTATGCTCTTCATTTAACAAATCATCTATTTGATAATAATCCGGTGCTTGAAATAAATCAGGTTTCATAAGTTTCTTTTATAATTTAGTTTTTGTTTTAAGGGTATTAATCACACTATTTTTTAATTACATTGTGTGTTGTCTCAAAAATAGGGAAAAAAATGGTTTTTAGTATAGGTTTATGTATGTTTGTATAAGATGAGATTTACATTAGGACAAGAAGAACGATTAAAGAGCAAAAAATTAATCGGTAGGTTATATGAAGAAGGAAAATCTATAAAAGTTTTTCCATTACGAATGGTTTACATTCCTGCTAAACAGAATTTAGAATTCCCTGTACAAGTAGGTGTTTCTGTACCTAAACGTAATTTTAAAAAAGCTGTTGATCGTAATCGTATAAAACGTTTGCTTCGAGAGGTGTACAGAAAAGAAAAGCATACTGTTTACGACGGAGTTAATGAACCTTATGTTTTTATGATTTCTTATATTGCAAAAGATGAATGGAAATATGCCGATTTAGAGCATAAAATGAAGAAATTATTAACGCTTTTTTTAGCAGAAACTTCTAAAGATGAAAAATAGAAAAACACTTTTTTTTGGTTCACTTATTATCGTTTCACTATTCTTTTCATTTCAATCTCGTTTTTTTGAAATTGCTAAACAAATTGAAATTTACAACAACTTATTTAAAGAGTTAAACATTAATTATATTGATGAAATTAACCCCGGTGAATTAACCAATAAAGCAATTAAAAACACACTAAAAAATCTAGATCCTTATACTAATTTTTATAACGAACAAGCTGTTGAAGATGCTCGTATTCGTAGAGAAGGAGAATATGGCGGTATCGGGATTTCTTCATTTTATGTGAAAAAAGGTATAGTTGTTAGTGAAATATTTAAAGGATTTGCTGCTGATAAAGCTGGTTTAAAAGCAGGTGACCTTATTACTTCAGTTAATAATCAAAAGTTAGCAGAATTAGAAAAGAGTCAGTATTCACAAATGATAAAAGGAACTCCTAACAAGGAAATTTCTTTAATTATTGATAGAAATGGAGAAACGAAAAACATCAATTTAAAACTAGATAAAGTTATCGTAAATCCTGTTCCTTTTTACGATATGATTAATGAAGAAACAGGTTATATTATTCTAACTCAATTTACAAGTCGAAAAGCTACTGAAGAAGTTGTTAAAGCTTTTGAAAAATTGAAAGAAAAAGGGATGAAAAAATTAGTGTTTGATTTACGAAGTAATCCTGGAGGTTCTTTATTTGATGCTATAAATATTGCCAATATATTTATTCCAAAAGGGCTAAAAGTTGTTGATACTAGAGGAAAAATTAAAAAAAACAGTAGAACTTATAAAACAAGTAGAGATCCGTTAGATGCAGAAATACCAATAGTTGTTTTAATTGATGGGCGTTCTGCCTCCGCTTCCGAAATTGTTTCTGGTGCATTACAAGATTACGATCGCGCTGTGGTAATGGGTGAACGTTCTTTTGGTAAAGGTTTAGTACAACGTTATTTCGAACTGAATTATGGTACGCAAATGAAAGTTACAATTTCTAAATATTATACTCCAAGCGGGCGCTGTATTCAAGAGTTAGATTATGCGAATCGAGATTTAAAAACAGGAAAAATTCCTAAGTTTTCTGATGGTGAAGTAAATACTTTTATCACTAAAAACGGACGTACCGTATATGATGGTGGTGGTGTGACACCGGATGTAAAAATGGATTTTTCTAAAAAAACAGATGAAACAAAATCCTTATTAAAATCAAAAGCAATTTTTAATTTTGTTACAGATTTTGCTAATCAAACACCAACAATATCTAGTGAAGATTTCGCTTTTACTTCTTCTAACTTTAAGAACTTTAAAAATTACCTTTTAACAAAAGACACTGCTTTTGTTACCAAAGAAGAAAAGTTATTTAAAAAAGCCTATAAATCAGTAAAAAACAACAATAAGATTACTTCAGATTTTAACTCAATTCTTCAAAAATTAAAAGAAGAAAAAGTAGCTAAAATAGCTTTAAATGAAGATATTATTTCAAAAAGAATAGAAAACGAAATTGTAAAACGATACAGTTATAAAGAAGGAATGTATAAGCATCAGCTAAAAAATGACAAAACCATTAAAAAAGCTGTTGATTTATTAAAAAATCAAAAAGAATACCACAGTATTTTAAGCAAATAACATCCACTACATAATTTGTATCTTTGCCCTTTAAAAAACATATGTCAAAACCTAACCATAAAGAACGTACCAGAGCCCAAGAATCAACAAATGCCATTGAGCGTTTATATATTTCTATGCGACACTTATTTAGTCGTGGATTTTATAAACCAATGGGAATATCTGGTGAAACACTAAGAAAATCATTATTATCATTACGTCCAGAAATTTACGGATCGATTGCGGAAGACAAAACAGAATTAAACGGATTGGTTTACGTTATTGAACGTTTACCAGAAGGAATAGAAGAATGTCAGTTTATTAATTTAACTGCCGATGAAGGGTTTAGAAATTCTAAATTCGAAGTAATTATTCCTCCAAAAAGAAGACGTAATTGTTATCGTATTGATAAAGATCAAATGAATATTGAAATTACGCGTGGACGATCAGAAATTTATGATATTCTTACCCACCTTACTTTCTTATTTATCGAATCACATAAAATTAAAGACCGTGTAGTTATTAACAACGGTAAAGATTTTATTCGCGAGTGGTTACATTTAGAAGACATCGTTTTATACAACAAAACACTTACAGATGAAGAAAAAGATGTTATTGTAGTTCACCTAGGTAATATTTTAGGTAGAACTTACGATGAGGTTTACGACGCTTACAATACTTTTTCGACTGAAGAAAATCCGAATCGTTTTTTCCACTTAATATACTGGTTAGGGAAACTTGCCATTAACGAAGCTTTATTTGACGAAAAACGTTCTATAAAATTTAGTTCTGTATTAAACGAAGAAATAGGACATCACTTTTATGGTGAAATTTGGGCGAACAATATTAAAAAGAACTTATTAGAAAACGATTTATTAGAGCGTCCAATTCATATTATTAGTGCAAACATGCATAGTGTTTTAAACTCTATTTATGCACCAAATGCACTACCAAAAGAAGCTAAAAAACACAAAGGTTTTGAACTTTTCGAAGTGTTAAGTAATGCTAACAGTCAACCATTACAAAAGGCTGTTAAAAACTATGCTTCAGAAAACGGATTGATTTATTTAAAAGATACTTCGGGTACCAATATCAATGTGCAAATTATTGACACTGAAAAAATAGATATGGACACCACTCCTTTCGAAAAGAAAAATTCTATTGGAGAAAAACCTGTTATTGTGGTAATGGATTATGCTTTTGGTGAGCAAGCCTACGAAACCATGGATGAACTTTTAAAACCTTACAAAACTGGAGGTAAATCAATCCATTTAGATGTTGTTTCTGTTTCAATCATGGGAAAAGCAGGTATTTTAGAAGGAGGTAAAGGAGATATTATGATTCCTTCTTCACATATTTTTGAAGGTACTGCAGATAATTATCCATTTAAAAATGAATTAACCAAAGAAGATTTAGAAGGCTTTGGAGTTCAATCTTTTGATGGAGCAATGGTTAGTGTATTAGGTACTTCTTTACAAAACAAAGATTTATTAAAATTCTTCCACGATTCAACATGGAATGTAATCGGTTTAGAAATGGAAGGAGCACATTACCAAAAAGCAATTCAGGCAAACTCAAAAATTAGAGGAAACGTAAGAGAAGATATAAAAGTACGTTATGCATATTATGCTTCGGATAACCCTCTAGAAACTGGAGCAACCCTAGCTTCTGGTGGTTTAGGAATGAGCGGAGTAACACCAACTTACGCGATTACACAAAAAATATTAGAACAAATATTTTAGTTGCAGATTAACAACGAAAAATAAACTTAAAACAAAGACTTCTTTTAATTTAAAAAGAGGTCTTTGTTCTTTAAAATAAGAAACGGTATTGTTTTATATTTGCACACAACAACACAACAACACAACAATAACAAAATGAATATTCTAATTTTAGGTTCAGGTGGTAGAGAACACGCCTTTACTAAAAAGCTTTCTGAAAGCACTAAAATCAATAAGTTATTTGTAGCTCCTGGTAATGCAGGTACTAATGAAATAGCAACAAACCTTACTCTAAGTCCAACAAATTTTCCTGAAGTAAAAAAAGCCGTATTACAACACAACATAAACATGGTGGTTGTAGGTCCGGAAGCTCCTTTAGTTGAGGGTGTACACGATTATTTTTTAGCAGATGAAGAGTTAAAAAATATTCCTGTAATTGGTCCTAAAAAAGACGGAGCTTTATTAGAAGGAAGTAAAGATTTTTCGAAGCAGTTTATGATAAAACATAATATCCCTACTGCAAAATACCAATCATTTACTTCAGCGACTTTAAATGAAGGAAAAAGCTTCTTAGAAACCTTAGAGCCTCCTTTTGTTTTAAAAGCAGATGGATTAGCGGCTGGTAAAGGTGTTTTAATTTTAAACGATTTAGAAGAAGCGAAATCAGAATTAGAAGAAATGCTTTCGAATCAAAAATTTGGAGAAGCTTCATCTACTGTAGTTATCGAAGAATTTTTAAAAGGAATCGAACTTTCTGTTTTCGTTTTAACTGATGGGAAGAATTATAAAATATTACCTTCTGCAAAAGATTATAAACGTATTGGCGAAGGAGATACTGGTTTAAATACTGGTGGAATGGGAGCAATTTCTCCAGTTCCTTTTGCTACCGACGATTTCTTACAAAAAGTAGAAGAATTGGTGGTAAAACCAACGATAAACGGCTTACAGAAAGACGGAATAGATTACCGCGGATTTATTTTTATCGGATTGATGAATGATAACGGAAATCCATCAGTAGTTGAATACAATGTTCGTATGGGTGACCCTGAAACAGAAGTTGTTTTACCTCGAATTCAATCTGATTTAGTTGATTTATTCGAAGGAGTTGCTAACCGAAACTTACACGAAAAATCATACGAAGTAACCCCACAAACTGCGACTACGGTAATGTTAGTTTCTGGTGGATATCCTGAAGCCTACGAAAAAGGCAAAGAAATTACTGGTTTTAATGCAGTAGAAGATTCTATCGTTTTTCATGCAGGAACAACTATAAAAGAAGGTAAAGTCGTTACAAACGGTGGTCGTGTAATGGCGATTACATCCTTTGGAGACTCCATTGAAGAAGCTCTAGAAAAATCATACAAAAGCATCGATAAAATATCTTTTGATAAAATAAATTATCGAAAAGATATTGGTTTTGATTTGGTATAAATTACTTAAAAACAGAGTGTTTAAAAATCGTCATTCCGAACATAGTGAAGGAATCTATTAATAAATGATTACTTCGAAAGTAAAATTTTTCGTAATGACGTTTATCTATTATAACTTAGTTAAATACTCTGTTTTACATTTCTTTCTCTAAAGTAAACGAAAACTCTGATCCTTTACCAAAATCACTTTTTAAAAGGATAGTTTCGTTATGAGCTTCGATAATATGCTTTACAATAGACAAACCTAAACCTGAGCCTCCTTGTTCGCGAGAACGACTTTGATCTACTCTATAAAAGCGCTCAAATAAACGAGAAACATGTTCTTGTTTTATACCCTCGCCATCATCAGTTACTTTAATTATAAATTTATTAGAATTGTAAGGTTCTATACTTACTGTTGTTGTACCTCCTACTTTTCCGTATTTAATAGAGTTTACAACTAAATTAATTAGTACTTGCTCTATCCTTTCAATGTCTCCCTTTACGAAATAAGGAAACTCGTAAATACGATCAAACGTTAAGCTAATATTTCGCTTTTTAGCTTTCATTTCAAATAAATCGAATACATTTTGTATTAATTCTAAGATGTTAAATGTTTCGATATTCATTTTCATTCCCTCTGTTTCTAATTTAGCAATCATGTCTAAATCTTTAATAATCGAGGTTAATCTTTCAACTCCTTTATTTGCTCTGTTAAGATATTTTGTGCGTATTTCTTCATCTTCTGCAGCTCCTTCTATTAGAGTTAAAATATATCCTTGTACGGTAAATAATGGTGTTTTTAATTCGTGTGCTACGTTTCCTAAAAAATCTCTACGAAAAGAATCTCGTTGTGTTAACAAAGCAATTTCTTCACTTTTTCCTTCTACATATTCTTGCACGCTTTGGGTAAGTGCTTCAATATCCGTTGTTACTTTTTTTCTTTCTAAATCTTTAACATCTAAAATAGAAATATCTTGATAGAGCTTCTTAACTCGCTGGTATATAAAATATTCTGCTCTGTATTGTATAATAAAAAAAGAAACTACAAACATTGCTACCCCAAAAACCAGTACGGTTCCTATACCTAATGTATTAATTAAAAAAAGATATGAGATTAAAGCTATTATTACAGATAGTGAGGTAGAGTATAATGCTGACCAAAGTGCATACCTATATGTTTTTTTTATTTTTTTCACGGATTAAAAGTGTTATAAAAAAATAGATTGCTGTTGAGCAATCTACATTTTTAGTTTTATTTATTTTTCAGCATCTTCTAAAACAAATTTGTAACCTACTCCTTTTACAGTTTTAAAAAAGTCGTCTCCAATTTTTTCACGTAGTTTACGAATGTGCACATCTATTGTTCTACCACCAACTACTACTTCGTTACCCCAAACGCTATCTAAAATAACTTCTCTTTTAAATACTTTTCCTGGTTTAGAAGTTAATAACGAAAGTAGTTCGAATTCTTTTCTTGGTAATGCTATTTTTTGTTCTCCTTTAAAAACAACATATTCGTCTCTATTAATAACAATATCACCAATTTTTGTTGTTGTTGTAGATTTTTCATCGGTTTTTAAACGACGTAATAACGATTTTACTTTACTAACCAATACTTTTGGTTTTACTGGTTTGGTAATATAATCATCGGCACCAGCATCGAAACCGGCAACCTGCGAATAATCTTCACCACGAGCAGTTAAAAAAGAAATAATTACATCTTCTAACGATTTAATGTTTCTGATTTTCTCACATGCTTCGATACCATCCATTTCTGGCATCATGATATCTAATAAAATTAAATGTGGTTGAATCTTTTTAGCTTTTTTAACAGCTTCTGTTCCGTTTTCAGCAGTAAAAACCTGATATCCTTCCGACTTTAAATTGTAACCAACGATTTCTAAAATATCTGGTTCATCATCTACAAGTAAAATTTTAACATCGCTAGTATTCATAGTACGTTTTTATATTATGTTACCCAAAAGTAACGATAAAATTACAAATGGTGTGTGCTCTTATTTAACTTAACGTTCTTTTAATCTTTAATAAACATTAGCTTTAATAATTTAAAGTTTTTAACTCTTTTTGTATCTTTATACAAATTGATTTCTATGAAACTTATTCCGTCGTTTGGTGAAATATCATCCAAAACTAAAGATGCTTTTAAACGTTTTCCTATAACTATTTCTTGGGCGATACTAGGAACTTTGTTCACTATATATACTGTTGAATCGGGTGATTTTGATGATATTTTTTACGGTAAAATAATTTTAACTTTCGTATTAGGGATAAGTTGGTTTATCGCAACACGTTTTTTTGAAGAGCAATTTAAAACTAGCAAGGAATGGTTTATGTTGGTTCCTTTCGTGTTTATGTTAGCCTTTTATTTTCATTTGCCTACCGTTGAAACTCGCTTTAATAGTGAGTTTATTATTCGTTTTATCCTGTATTTTATAGGTGGACATTTATTAGTATTTGTAGCTCCTTTTATTTTAAAATGGAATAAATCTGCTTACTTTAATTATTTAAAATCGGTTTTTACAGCTATTGTAAGAAGCTTGTTTTTCTCATTAATTCTGTATTTAGGAATCGTTTTAGCGTTACTCGCAGTAAAACATTTATTTAATGTTGATATTAAAGGAGAGCGCTTTTTTCAAATCTTTATTATTTGTTTAGGTATTGTAAACACCTGGATTTACTTATCTGATTTCCCAAAGGATATTCACTCGAAAAAAGTAATAGATTATACTAAAGCTTTAGAAGTATTGGTAAAATATATTTTAATTCCGTTAGTAATTTTATACCTCATCATTTTATATGCTTATAGCTTAAAAATTGTAATTAACTGGAGCTTGCCTAAAGGATGGGTTTCGTATTTGGTAATCGCCTTATCGTTTCTTGGATTTATTATTCAAATACTCATAAATCCAATTCAGAAAATTTCTGATTCGCGTCCTATAAAAAGATTTCATCCTTGGTTTTACTATTTATTATTGCCTTTAATAGGATTGTTATTTGTAGCTATTTTTAAAAGAATAAACGAATACGGAATTACCGAAAATCGTTATTTTGTATTGGTTTTAGCCTTGTGGATTTTAGCCATGACACTTTACATGTTATATAGCAAACACAAAAGAATACGTGTATTTCCGTTAAGCTTAGCTGCTATTTCATTAGTAATTTCTGTTGGTTTTTGGGGTGCTTTTTCCGTGTCTACTAAAAGTCAGGTTTCTCGATTCGAAAAAGTGTATAACGATATTAAAAACACCGACTTTACTACAACTTATCAGAAAAAAGACCAATTACGTTCTATTATTAACTACTTAAATAAAAAAGAGGCAATAGATAAGATTGCACCTATTTTGGGTTACAAACCATCAGAAGTTTTTAATACCGAAAGTAAATGGCAAATACGTAGTAAATTAATGGATACGTTGGCTATTAAAGTTACTAATAAACCTGAAAACATAAATGACCTTCTTGGAAACTACCATTATAGTATTAATGAGTTTAATATGCTCATAGATATAAAAGGCTATGACTTTTTAAAGAGCATGTATTTAGGAAATAGTGGTAATAAGAAAGAAAAAACAATTGATAAATATCGTTTTTCATTACAAAAAGAATCGAATATCATTGCGATTTGGAAAGAAGATGAGTTTATCGATAATATCGACTGTTCTGAGTTAATTAATACACTACAACAACAAGGTGAAAATTATAATATTGACCGTTCGTTAATGACTTTAGAAAAAGAAATAGCTTTATTAAAAGTAAAAGTTCTTTTTAAAAGTATTTCTATGTCTAATCCAAATAAAAACGACAAAAACTATATATCTAACGTTAACCTTTACGTTTTAATAAAAGAAAAAAATGCTGAGTAAAACTAACATACAAAACATCTTGTTTTTAGATATAGAAACCGTACCTGAGGTAGAGTTATTTGATGATTTATCTACCGAAAAGCAAGAACTCTATGCTTTAAAAACCCAATACCAACGTAAAGATGAAGTTTCTGCTAAAGAATTTTACCATCGTGCGGGCATTTGGGCAGAATTTGGTAAAATAATATGTATTTCTGTTGGGTACTTTGTAGAAAGAGAGGGCGTAAATCAATTACGTGTTACTTCTTTTTATGGCGATGATGAAACTAAAATTTTAACCGACTTTAAAGAATTGCTCGATAAACATTTTAATTTAAACAAACACTTATTATGTGCTCATAATGGTAAAGAATTCGATTTTCCTTACATAGCACGTAGAATGATTATTAACCGAGTAGACTTACCTAAAAAACTAAATTTATTTGGTAAAAAACCATGGGAAATACCACATTTAGATACCATGGATTTATGGAAATTTGGCGATTATAAACATTTTACTTCGTTAAAATTACTAACGTCTATTTTAGGAATACCCTCACCCAAACAAGATATTGATGGTAGCGAAGTAGCCAATGTGTATTATAAAGAAAAAAACTTGCAACGAATAGTTGAGTATTGCGAGCGCGATACCGTTGCGGTTGCACAGTTATTACTACGTTTTTTAAATAAACCTTTATTAGATGATAAAAACATTGTAACCATTTAAGCAAAATACTTTTTGTTTAGTTGGCGATAATTATTACATTTAACTCAGAAAATTGCAAAAGAAATAGTCCCCTTATTCCTTTTTATTTTTTACCCAGTTGATGATATACTTTCTTAACGAATACACGTAAAGGAATAGGATATACTATAGTTAATTTAGTATAAGAATATAAATAATATAAAAAGTACGTTTATACAATTAAAAAAACGGGTAATAAAACTTATTATATAACCAGTTGCCATTAATACTGAAAAAACCGACGAACTGAATGATAAACAAATTTTTAAACGCTAAACATTGGCAGTTATTTACTCTAATGTTCGGAATTCCAATTTTCTTACAAATAGTTGCTATGATATCAATGTTTGCGAATATTGACTCAAACGGAAATCCTGACCAAACTGGAATGCTGAATATGATGAAAATATTTCCGATTATAATGTTCCTTTATGTTGGACTATTTTTTGGCTGGTTTTGGTCTATTGGAATTGGATTACAGAAATATATCCCGACTGACATAAATATGAAAATTAAAAAATTTAAAATATTCTTCTTTATTCCTCTGACCTATATTCTTTTCCTGTTAGTAATAATTGGAACTACATTTTACGGAATTTCATCTGGAAGTAATGCTGTCGGCGGAATTGTTGGAAAAATGTTATTTGTTGTTATTCCAATGCATCTATTTTCAATGTTCTGTATATTCTATCTACTATATTTCGTATCGAAAACTATCAAAACGACTGAATTAAAACGAACTGTAACTTTTAGCGATTTTATAGGAGAATTTTTTATGATTTGGTTCTTTCCAATCGGAATTTGGTTTATACAACCGAGAATAAATAAAATAACATCTGAAAAAAGTACTAATGGCAACACCGTGTATAATTAATGGCTGGTTCTCGCCTACTTACGAAAATCCTCGCGGATTTTCTATTCAGTTTTTATTTGCTAAATTAGGTGCTTAACCACGCCACTAATCATACACAAAACCGTTGTTTATAATTAACCAGAAACCAAGAAAAAGAAGAAAATAATGAATAATTTGGAAGAAGAATATAAAAAAATACTTGAAAAATATAATCGGAATATTATAACTCTTTCAAAATTTCCTAAAAAACATTTCAGAGTTTATAAATTCAGGGTTAGAAACTAAAGTATATTATGCTGCTTTAAGCGGATTTGATACACATGCAAATCAAACAAATCGTCAAGCACGTTTGTTAGAATTATATGCTGATAGTATGGATGTTTTTGTAAACGATTTAGAAAAAAATAATAAGCTTGATGATGTGTTAATACTTACTTTTTCTGAATTTGATCGTTATGTACAACAAAACGCTGCAAATGGCACCGATCATGGTACAGCTAACAATGTATTTATAATTGGCAAACATCTTAAAAAACAAGGATTGTATAATGGTTTACCAGATTTACAAAATTTAGATGCTAATGGCGATTTACAATATAAAATTGATTTTAGAGAACTGTACGCAACAATATTAGATAAATGGCTACAAGTTGATGACAATAAAATATTAAATAAGCAGTTTTCTAAGTTGAGGTTTATTTAAATTACAAAAAGTTTATATTTGAAATATGAATGAAAAAGAACTTTTAGTAATAGTAACAAAATATTTCAAAGAAAAAATATTCGAGAATCATAAGGTAAACTCTTTAAAAACACATTCTAAACTTAAATCATATAAGATAAATCCAATTGTTGTTAAATACTTATCTAAAATATTAGAAAACGATTTTTCTCCAATAGGAATTGCTAAAGCTCTTTATTATCCTAGAGTTTTAGGAACTTCAATTAATACTTCTTTTGGAACTAGAATTCAAAATATGTTTGTTGAGTTAAACTTAGCTCAAGGTTCTTTAATTAAAGGAATGGATATTGAATTTATTGATAAAATTGATAGAAGAAAAAAATGGTGTCAATTAAAATCTGGTCCAAACACAATAAACTCCGAGGATGTAAATCCGTTATTAAAAAAGTTTACAAGTGTTACAAATTTGGCAAGAACGAACTCAATGAATCTTAATAATTCAGATTTAATTTTAGGGGTTTTATATGGGGAAGAAACACAATTAAGTCAGCATTATAAAAAAATAGATGAACAGTTTCCTGTTATTATAGGAAAAGAATTTTGGCATAGAATTACTGGATATCCATATTTTTACACAAAATTGGTTACCAACTTAGATAAGATGATTTTAAATTTAGACACAGAAGATTTCTTTAAAAAAGGTTATTCTGATTTAGCTAAAGAAATAGAAGATTCTGATTTGTTTAAGTTTGAATAATATTCATTTAAAAGTTTAATTACAGAGTACCCTATTTCTTCTCCTAAATTACAAGGAACCGCATTTCCTATTTGTTTATATTGTTGTGAAACGGAGCCCATAAATTTCCAATTATCAGGAAAAGTTTGAATTCTAGCGTACTCTCTAACAGTAAAGGGTCTTGTTTCTTCAGGGTGACATCTTTCTGTTTGTTTTTGAGCAGGACTACAAGTAAGTGTTAAACTAGGTTCATCCCAACCAATTCTACGGGCAATTCCTGTTTTCCCACCACCTAAATAAAAACTCTTTCCCATATATTCTTTTTGAATATCTATAGGTAAATTTCTCCAATATCCTTTTTGCGGAACTAAATCTAATACAGCTTTTTTATGTTCAGGATATTTTGAACCTTCAGATTTCGGAACGTTAGAGTCATATAATTCTCCTTTTTTAAGAGCATCAATTAAATTGTAAATTTTATTATGAGGCTTTGGGTATTCATATTTCAAATCAATATCTTTTCTAATACCAACTATAATAACGCGTTCTCTTTTTTGAGGAACTCTATAATTAATTGCTTTTAAAACTTGTATAGGAACTACGTTATAACCAATTTCATCTAAAATTGATTTCATTCCTTCAATTGTTTTACCTTTTTCATGAGAAAGTAACCCTTTTACATTTTCTCCAATACAAATAAGTGGATTTACTTCTTTTACAGCTCTTGCAAATTCATAAAAAAGTGTTCCTCGAGCATCTTTTAAACCTAATTTTTTCCCTGCATAACTAAATGCTTGACAAGGAAATCCTCCAGTAACGATATCAACTTTATTATTATATTTTGTAAAATTGAATGACTTTATATCACCTTCTAAAACATTCCATTTAGGTCTGTTTTCTCTTAGAGTTTGGCAAGCCCATTTATCAATTTCATTTAAAGCTACACATTTAATTCCTGACTTTTCTAAACCAACAGCTAAACCACCTGCACCAGCAAATAATTCTAAAACTTTAAAATCTTGTATTGGTTTAACAGAATTATCTATTGTATCTTCGTAATCGATAGATAATTGCTTTAAAAGTGTATTTACTTGTTCTTTTTTGTAAATTCTATATTTACTAATAGGTTCTCTTACTGCAGAAAATTTACCTTCTCTATCCCACCTTCTTAAGGTTTCTTTACTTTTTCCTAAAATTTGAGATACTTCATTTAAAGAATAATATTCTTTTGTAACCATATTAAACAACCTTATACATTGGTTACAAAAATATAATAAAAAAGTAAAAGAAACAATTTAACTATACTTCACTTTACGAAGCACACGCATAGCTTCTTTGTATTTTATATAGGTAGTTTTATCATCTAAACTTTTAATATAATTTTTAGATTTTCTTAATTGCTCAGAAGCTTCTGTAAAACCGTTTAAATAACATATTAAATAAGAAGTGGGTAATTTATGCACATCTTCATGTTCTGTTACAGAAAGCGGTTTATTTTGCTCTATTTTCGAGATAATGCTATTATTGTTATCGTAAATATGTTTTAAGATGGTAGTGTCATACAATGGAGCTTCAAATAAAAATTCGGTAACAATATCGTGCTTACCATTATCTTTAAAATGAATAATGGTTTTTTCTAACGGATAATGCTTTTCGGCTTTATCAATTCCTAATAAAATATATTCGGTAATAATAAATGACTGCTCGTTATAACTTATTTGTACATCATCTAACGATGAATAAAACAAACGTACTTGCTCATTTATCAATTCAATATCTACACGTGAAAAAAACTCTTCATTATTTATGAGTTTCTTTTTTCCTGCCCAACACAATACAAATTGCTCGTTAAATACTTTGTATTGCGGATTGTATTCTGGGTTGTGATTGTTTATAAAATCAAAAACACCATCTAAGGTAAGTTGAATATTATTACTTGCATTTTTTTCAATTGCATCTACAATATTGCTATTTACATCTTTTAGAATAAATTTTTCTTCAGAAGGCATAGAGTTACTTCCTCTGCGAAAAAATATAGTGCCCCTTCTGTATTTCCAAGTATTTTTAGCCAATGAAGTTATTAGGTTATTAGGATAAATAGTTACTAAACCTATGACTTTATGACGAGGTAAACGAGGAAAAGGAACATTTTCATATTCGATTTTCGGTGGATTTTTTAGATAAGCATTTATTAAATTCTGAATTTTACTATCATCATAAAAATCAACTCCTATAATTTTATTTTCTTCATCTTCGATACCAACAACAATATATGAGTTGTTATTAGGGTTTGAGTTAGATAATGCACAAACATGTTTAATAAACTTAGCTTTACCTTCTTTAGAGTTTAAAGAGAGCTTTTGTTTTTTATCAAAAAAACTATTCTCATCGTTATGAGAAAGTAGGTTTTTAATAAGTAAACGTTTATTAATCAAAAGAAAGCTTTTTATAAAGATACTTAAAAGTATGTTTTTTTTGAAAAGAAAAAGAATACTTAACGTAAAGTTTATAAATAGAAAAACCGCCCCTTGTAGGAGGCGGTTCCTTTTAGTTGGCTACTACACCAACCAAAAATCAACTAACCAAACTTTATTTTAAATATTTTCTTTATCAACGGTTTTACGTTGAATTTTAGTACGTTTTCTACCACTGTTCCTTACAGCTGGTTTAGTACTTTTTTTGTCTTTTGTTTTTAAATATTGTACAAATCCTCTACCAGAAAATGTGTACGATGTTTTAGAACTTAAATGGAACAATTTAATTGTTTCATCATTTATAACGCTTAATTCAAACCTTTCAGTATCGCCACCATCATAATTAAGTGTTAAATATTTAAGGTTTTCATATCCAGTAATATTAGCTACTTCGTATCCACCTATGTAATTCCAATTAATATAATCAATATTCGTGCCAAATGAATCATGTGATGATCTAAATGTTACATCATTTTCTGGTGTAAACTGTAAATAATGTTCATTATCAAAAGGATTTGGAGTTCCGCCAACCTCGTTAGTTCTTTCCCAAGCTACATATTCTTGTAAGAAATATTCAATATTATCATGAAATAATTTATCATAATCAAAATTATTTCTTTGATAACCAATTAAATAATAGCTAACGTTTTGAGATAAATCATCGATTCTAATTTCATCAGCAGCTAACTGAACAACTTCAAAGTTATATCTGCCATCTAAATCATGGCGAGTTTCTAAAACGGTTCTGTTAGTAGCATAGTTACCAACAGCAATTCCTAATCCGTTTCCTGTTTTACCAATATCAACAATATTATTATTTGCATACATAGTACCGTTTAAAAATGATACTGTAAAAGCTTTTGATAAAAAAGGAACATCGCCCGAACCTGTAGTTCTATGATAATCTATATACCATAAATCATAACTAGATATATATTCGTTTAATGCAAAAGCATTATCGTCAATTAAGTCATTTTGTACAACACACGATGTTAATGTTAAACTGGCTGTAACAAATAAGAATAGTAATTTTAAACGTTTCATAAGCATTAATTTTATGGTTATGCTTAGTAAAATTCAAAATACGTGCCAAAAATAAAAAAGCATCTCGTTGTGAGATGCTTTTTGTTAGTTTTGAGGTTTTACCGAGGGCATAAAAACTCGTTTTTCTTTTTTTATATTTTCAATTTTGTAGTAGTGAATTTTCTCACCAATTTTATAAGTAACTACCGCTTCGTTTTCTTTTAACTCAAAAGGAAATTTTTCTTTTGTTTCGTTAGCAGTATTGCCAAACTCAGCTTTAGCATCTGAACTTAGAACTACATCTTTTCTATCTTGATCTGTTGAGGTTTTATAACGCGCAGCAATGTAATTTTTACCCTGTTTATTTTCAACAACAGCTTCAACTATTCTATTTTGAAAATATACGTTTTTAAAATCTACAGTTTCTGGAGATGTAAATTCAATCATTAAATTTAAAACACTATTACCTGGTAAACCACCAGTAATATGAGAGTAACTTGCGTTTCCTACTTTAAAAGGAGGTTGTGTATCCATTTTTATACTAGCACACTGAGAAAAACTCAGGGCTAAAATTAAGATTCCGAATAATTTCATAGTATTGTTATTTATTGTTTAATTTTAAATATTCAAGTAGTGTGCCAAGATACAAATATAATTAATCGCAGAGCGATAGTTAAAGTTTTAGTAAGATGTTGAATTATAGTTATTGGGAATTAAAAGAGTGGTTTACTAACGTTGATTTTACTATTGTTGGTAGCGGAATTGTAGGATTAAATTGTGCTTTAACATTAAAAGAAAAACATCCGAAAGCTAAAATTATAATTTTAGAAAAAGGAATTTTACCACAAGGAGCAAGTACTAAAAATGCAGGGTTTGCGTGTTTTGGTAGTTTATCGGAATTGATTGATGATCTTAAAACCCATACAGAAGAAGAAGTTTTTAATTTAGTTAAAAAGCGTTGGGAAGGATTACAATTATTACGTAAAACTTTAGGTGATAATAAAATCGATTTTCAACCAAACAAAGGTTATGAATTATTTAAAGATTCGGAATTCTATGAAGAATGTATTAATCGGAAAAATGAAATTAATGACTTATTAAAACCACTATTTAAATCGGATGTTTTTACAGTTGATGAAAATATTTTTGATTTTAAAAATATTCAACAAAATTATATTACAAATCAGTTTGAGGGGCAAATTGATACTGGTAAAATGGCTGCAAGTTTATTAGAACTTGTACAATCATCAGGAATTAAAATCATCAATAATATTAAAGTAGATGGCTTTATTGAAGAGAATGATAAGGTTAGTATTAAAACTGATAAAATTGAATTTTCTACTAAAAATTTATGTATTGCTACAAATGGTTTTGCTAATCAGTTATTAGACGAAGAAGTTGTGCCAGCAAGAGCACAAGTTTTAATAACAAACCCGATTGAAAATCTTCACATAAAAGGAACTTTTCATTTAGATAAAGGATATTATTATTTTAGAAATATTGATAATCGAATTTTATTTGGTGGGGGTAGAAATCTTGATTTTAAAACCGAAGAAACTTCAGAATTTGGAGAAACAGCACTTATTCAAAATAAATTAGAAGAAATTTTACGAACCACCATTTTACCGAATACTGATTTTGAAATTAAACATCGTTGGAGTGGAATTATGGGAGTTGGAAATCAGAAAAAAGCAATTGTAAAACAGATTTCTAATAACGTATTTTGCGGAGTAAGGTTAGGAGGTATGGGAGTAGCAATAGGTAGTTTGGTAGGTAAAGAATTAGCAGAATTAACATGGAAATAAAAGAAAATTTATATCAACAATGTGTAGGTTATGTTAATAAGCGATTACAAACAGTTGAAGAAATAATAGCATCTAATCAAAAAGCATTACAAACAGAAACAAAAAGTTCGGCAGGAGATAAGCATGAAACAGGTAGAGCAATGTTGCAATTAGAAATGGAAAAAGCTGGACAACAATTGCAAGGAATAACTAGAATGAAAGAAATTTTAGCAAGAATTGATATTTCAAAAAAATCTAATATTGCTCATTTAGGTAGTGTGGTAGAAACTGATAAAGCTTCTTATTTTTTAAGTATTAGTTCAGGACAGTTAAAAGTTGGTGATAAAAAATATTTTTCTGTTTCTATTTCATCTCCAATAGGTAGGCTGTTATTAGGAAAAAAACAAGGTGAAATAATTGTTTTTAATAGTACTAAACAAAAAATTAAAGAAATTTTTTAATTAAAGGTAGGGTAAAGCTTTTTTAAACGGTTTTAGTTTAGGAAAAGTTGTTACCCTTCGAGAAAAAGAAAATTTATAATGCACTTTTACCTTTTGGTGTTTAAAATAGGTAGAAGTGTGTTTTTTCTAAAAAGAAAAATTAGAGTAATAATTTTGAGATAGTTATTAAAGGTTTAAAACAGTTTCGTTAACTCTTAGCGAAACTGTTTTTTTTATATCTATATTTTGGTGGTGATTTAAAAAAACAGATTGATTTTTAAAATTAACTTCTATTAACCAATAATAACCTTTAAAGTAAGTTTTTATAACTGTTGCTTTTAAAAGAGAATTTTCAACAATTTGTATTTGATGAGGGTATAAAAGCATTTGTTTATTATTAATTATAACATCATTTACATCATCAAATAAAGAAGCAATATACTTTTCTTGTGGATTTTTGTATAAGTTAGAAGGCGTATGATTAGCAATGATTTTATGATTTTTTATAACAATCATTTTATCAGCAAAAGAAAGTGCATCATTTCCGTCGTGGGTAGCTATAATACAAGCAATATTTTTTTCTTTTAAGTAGCTAAATAAGTTTCTTCTTAGAGAGTTCTTTTTAAAATTATCTATTTGACTAAAAGGTTCATCTAACAATAAAAGTTCAGGTTCTTTAGCTAAGGCTCTAGCAATGGCAACTCGTTGTTGTTGTCCGCCACTTAAGTTTTTAACTTTTACGTTAGCAAAATCAGTCATTTCAATTACTTCTAATAACTCTTGAGTTCGCTCATCAGCTTCTTTTGGATAAAATCGAGAGAGGAATTTTTTAATATTTTCACTTACTGATGTAAAAGGCATTAAATCGAAATCTTGAGCTACGTACTTAAAAAACTCCATTCCTGGTACTAAATGATGATTCGGACCTAATATTTCAGTTTCGTTCCAAAAAAGAGATCCTTTGTCTACATCTAATAAACCATAAATTATTTTTAATAATGTTGATTTACCACAACCACTTTCTCCCATTACACACAAATGTTCGCCTTTTTTAAGAGTGAAATTGATGTTTTGTAATGTTTTTTCTTTTGATGGATATGTAAATGAAATATTGTTTACCTGAAGCATAGCTACAAAAGTACTTTTCTTTTAAAAAACAAAAAAGAGATACTTTTAAGTATCTCTTTTTTTATACGTTTCGTTCTATATATCTAATAATATTTTTGGCTATGTTTTTATTTGTAGCTTTTTCAATTCCTTCTAACCCAGGAGACGAATTCACTTCTAAAATTAAAGGACCTCTGTCAGATTGTAGCATATCTACTCCAGCAATTCCTAAGCCCATAACTTTAGCAGCTTTTAAAGCTGCATTTTCTTCTTCATCTGTTAGTTCAATTATTTCTGCTGTTCCACCTCGATGAAGATTAGATCTAAATTCTCCTTCTTTTCCTTGACGTTTCATTGCGCCAACAACAACACCATCAACTACAAAAGCACGGATATCTGCTCCTTTAGCTTCTTTTATATATTCTTGTACAATTACACGAGCTTGTAAACCATTAAAAGCTTCTAAAACAGATTCTGCTGCTTTTTTTGTTTCGGCTAAAACAACCCCTAATCCTTGAGTACCTTCTAAAAGTTTTATAATTAAAGGAGCTCCACCTACTTTTTTTATAATTTCTGAAGTATCTTTAGAATAGTTTGTAAAAACTGTTTTTGGTAAACCTAAATTAGCTCTAGATAGTACTTGTAAACTACTTAATTTGTCTCTAGAACGAACTAGTGCTTGAGAGCCTACTGCCGAAAAAACTTTCATCATTTCAAACTGACGTACTACTGCTGTACCATAAAAGGTAACAGATGCACCAATACGAGGAATTACAGCATCAACATCGGTTATAAGCTCATTTTTATAAACAATAGCAGGTTTCTTTTTCTCTATAATTAAATCACATTTTGTATGGTCTAAGATTAGCATCTCGTGATTTCTTTTCTTACCAGCTTCAACCAAACGACTAGTAGAATATAATTTTGAATTACGAGAAAGAATAACAATTTTCATTTTTTATATTTCTTTTGATGTGATATTTTTTTGTGATACGTCCACAATAAATTTTTTGTTTAAAAATTTTCTTCCAATTAGTACAGGATAATTCATTTTTCCTCTATCTGATAATGATAGCTTTATTTTGTATTTCTTACCAAAAAAAATAGCGGATGTAGAAACAACATATCTTTTTTGCTTTTTTCCGTTAGAACTTCGTATTTGTTTAACTTTATACTTATCTGTTTTTAGTAATTTATTATTATACTTATCTGTTTTTGAGCACAATAATATAAACTCTAATATACCATCTTTTTCTTCAATGTGCTTACAATGTATGGCAGAAGTATAAGCCCCGGTGTCAATTTTTACGGGTAAATCTTCTATATCCCAGTTTAAAAAGGATATTTTTTCAACCCTTCCAATTAGTTTCATTTTTTTAAATTAAGGTGGGCGAATTACTTATTATTTTTTGAATTATACAATAGCTAATTATTATTTTATTAAAAATAAAAAAACCAGTGCTTACACACTGGTTTAAAGATGTTTATTTTTTATTGATTTTACCAGATTCTAACTCTTTCTTCTGGTTTTAAATACATTTTATCTCCTTCTTTAACATTAAATGCTTCGTAAAAAGAATCTACGTTTTTAAGAGGCATATACGCTCTGTATTGTCCAGGAGCATGAGTATTTGTCATGATTAAGTTTTTTAAAGCTTCATCACGCATTTTAGTTCTCCAAATTGTTCCCCAAGAAAGGAAGAAACGTTGCTCTGGAGAGAAACCATCAATATCAGCAGGACGACCATTTTTTTCTAAGAAAATCTGTAAACCTTCATAAGCAGCTTGTACACCACCTAAATCACCAATATTTTCTCCTAAAGTATATTCTCCGTTTAAATGCATGCTGTCAATAGCAATAATATCACTGTATTGTTTTACTAATTTACTACCTACATCTTTAAACTTTTTAGAGTCTTCTTCTGTCCACCAGTTTTTAAGGTTTCCATCACCGTCGAAACGAGCACCAGAATCATCGAAACTATGAGAAATTTCGTGACCAATAACAGCTCCAATACCACCATAATTTACTGCTTCATCAGCTTTGTAGTTATAGAAAGGTGGTTGTAAAATTGCTGCTGGGAATACGATTTCGTTGTTTACTGGGTTAAAGTAAGCGTTTACTGTTTGTGGCGACATTCCCCATTCAGTTCTATCAACTTCTTTACCTAATTTAGCCATGTTTTTATTAAAGTTCCATTTAGAAACATTAATCGCATTATCAAAGTAAGTACCTCCGTTTTTTAAACCTTTAACTTGTAATTCCGAATAATCTTTCCACTTATCAGGGTAAGCAATCTTAACAGATAACTTGTGTAATTTATCTAAAGCTTTTTGCTTAGTTTCTTCACTCATCCAAGGTAATTGAGCAATGCGCTTTTCGAAACCTAACATTACGTTGTCAATCATTTCTTTTGCTTTTGCTTTCGCTTCTGGCGGAAATTTAGCATCAACATATAATTTACCTAAAGCTTCTCCAATAGCCCCATTTAAGTTACCTAAAGCACGTTCATCTCTTGGGCGTTGTTGTTTAGCACCACGCATTTCTTTGCTATAAAACTCCCAATTAGCTTTTTCTAAATCGGTAGATAATAATCCTAATGAGTTATTGATAGCTCCCCAACGTAAAAATAATTTAATATCTTCTATTGGACTATTTTTAAGAACCTCGCTCATTGCTTTGAAGTAACCAAGATCTGTAACAATTACTTTATCAATATTATTAACTCCAATTCCTTTTAAATGCGCAGCCCAATCGATTGTTGGAGCTAAAGCAGTTAATTCTTCAACAGACATAGGATTGTACATTTTACGAGTATCTCTACGCTCTTCTTTGGTCATCATTGGTTCAGCTAAACTCTTTTCGAAAGCAACAAGTGTTGCAGCGTTCTTTTTAGCTGTAGCTTCGTCATCACCAAACTCTTGTAACATTTTAGCTACAAACCCTTGATATTTTTCTAACTTGTCTTTTACTTTTTCATCAACATAGTAATCCCTTGATAAACCAAGACCGCCAGCTCCCATGTAACCAGCATTCATGCTACTGTTTTTTAGGTCGTTGAAAACACCGAATCCGTAGAAACCACCGCCACCATAAGGAGCCATGTTAGTAATATATTCTTGAACTCCATTTAAATCTTTAATTTCCTCAATTTTTGCTAAGAAAGGTTGTACAGGTGCTTTGCCAGATTTGTTTCTAGCAACTGTATCCATAATAGTTTCGTAATAGTTTACTGCTTTTTCTTGATCAGAATCTATTTCGTTACCCTCAGCATCTTTCATTTTTGGAAAGTTACCTTCTTCGATTGCTTTGTTTAAAATAGCTAAAACATCAGCATCCGTTTTTTTACGAAGCTCTCCAAAACCTCCCCAAGAAGTTCTATCAGCAGGAATTTCAGTTTTGTCTAACCAAGCTCCGTTAACATATCTAAAGAAATCATCTGTTGGTTTTACAGAAGTATCCATATTTTCTAAGATAATTCCCTGAACTTTTTCTTCAGGTTTGGCATCTGTTTTTTGATCTGTTTTACACGATACCATAGCTAAAGAAGCTACCGCAGTTGTAAACAGCATTTTGTGAATGGTTTTCATTGTGTATTGATTTTGATTGATACTAAACACTCTTATTTTAATAAGAGTGGTTTTGTTGAAAATTGTTACAGTTTAATTCCACTTTTTTTGATTAAGAGAGATAAAACATATAAAATATTGTGATAAAGATAGATAAATTTAAAAGGAAGCTTTTGAGGTGTGAAATATTAACAATTAAATAGTACTCTAAGGTTGTACTCAATAATTAATCTCATATTTTAAGATAAACCCTTTTAAAAATCATAGTTTTACAGCGTTAAAAACGACACATGAAGGATTATATAATCATTGGAGCAGGACAAGCAGGTTTAGCAATAGCTTATTATTTAAATAAACAAAACGCGAATTATTTAATAGTAGATGCAAATTCAGAAACTGGAGCTCCGTGGTTAAAAAGATGGGATTCTTTAAAGCTTTTTACTCCTTCGGAGTTTAATCATTTACCAGGAATGGAATTTCCACATAAAAAAGGACACTACGCTAATAAGTATGAAGTAGCTGATTATTTAAAGGCATATGTTGAGGAATTTAATATTCCTATAGAGTTTAATCAAAAAATTACATCCTTAAAAAAAGAGAAAGGTGTATTTACTTTAAAAAGTGACGCAAAAGAATTTAGAGCAAAAAATGTGATTATTGCTACGGGTCCGTTTCATAAACCTTTTACTCCAAAATGTCACACTAAAATATCGAAAGATATTATACAGATTCATAGCGAGCATTATAAAAGCCCTAATCAATTACAAGAAGGAGGAACTTTAGTGGTTGGTGCAGGAGATTCAGGAGTTCAAATATTAAGTGAAGTATCAGAAAATAACAAACAAGTTTATTTTTCTGGAAACACCAATATTATGTCTATTCCTCAAGAGTTTTTAGGAAAAACCTTATGGTGGTGGTTTAGTAAAATAGGTTTTTTAACAGCCCATAAATATTCTTGGATTGGTAAAAAGCTAAGTAAAGGTTTACAGCCAGTTATTGGTACAGATGTAAAAATATTGTTTAAGAAAAAGAATGTTACTTGTGTTGGTAGAACATTAGATGCTAATGAAGATGTTATCACTTTTGAAAAACAGGAAATAAGTGATATTAAAAATATTATTTGGGCAACAGGGTTTAAACCAAATTTTAATTGGATTGAAGATGTTGAGCTGGATGATGACCATTACCCAAAAAACTATAGAGGTGTTAGCGATAATATTGAAGGATTATATTTTTTAGGACTTCCGTGGTTGTACACAAGAGGTTCAGCTACTTTAGGCGGAGTTAAAAAAGATGCGAAGTATTTGAGTGAATATATTTTTAAAAATTAATGATATTTTTTAACTAAGAATCAATAAAAAAACTGCCGCTATTAGCGGCAGTTTTTAGTTTATATATAAACGATTATTAAGATTTTATTTTAGATTTCGGTGGATTTGGTAATTTATCAAATCCCATATTAAATAATGTAAATCCAAAAATATCAGCATATTGCTCAATTGTTTTTGCTACAGGTGTTCCTGCTCCATGACCCGCATTAGTTTCAATACGAATTAAAACAGGATTTGTTCCTTCTTGTTTGTCTTGTAATTCAGCAGCAAATTTAAAACTATGTGCAGGTACTACACGATCGTCATGATCTCCAGTAGTAACCATTGTTGCAGGATATGCTTCTTTCTTCACATTGTGCACTGGCGAATATCCTTTTAAATAATCAAACATTTCTTTGCTTTGTTCAGCAGTTCCATAATCATATGCCCAACCAGCCCCAGCAGTAAATGTATGGTAACGTAACATATCTAATACTCCAACTGCAGGTAAAGCTACTTTCATTAAATCTGGACGCTGCGTCATGGTAGCACCTACTAATAACCCTCCGTTAGAACCTCCACGGATAGCTAAATAATCTGATGAAGTATAGTTTTCTTTGATTAAATATTCAGCAGCAGCTATAAAATCATCAAACACATTTTGTTTTTGTAATTGTGTCCCAGCTTTGTGCCATTTTTTTCCATATTCACCACCACCACGTAAGTTTGGTACAGCGTACACTCCGCCTTGTTCCATCCAAACTGCATTGGCAATACTAAAACTTGGAGTTAATGAAATATTGAATCCTCCGTAACCATATAAGATAGTTGGATTTTTACCGTTTAACTCCAATCCTTTTTTATAAGTAATAATCATCGGAACTTTTGTTCCGTCTTTTGAAGAATAGAATACTTGTTTACTTTCATAATCATCAGAATTAAAAGAAATAGCAGGTTTCCAATAAACATCATAAGTTCCTTCTTTTGGATTGAACTTATATGATGAACTTGGTGTGTTATAATTAGTGAAAGAAAAGTATAATTCTTTAGCATCGGTTTTTCCAGCAAAACCACCAGCAGAACCAACTCCAGGTAATTTTACTTCACGAATTAATTTTCCGTCGAAATCATATTGTAATACTTTCGATACGGCATCTACCATATATTCTGCAAAGAAATACCCAGCACCAGTTGATGGTGATAACACATTTTCTGTTTCAGCGATAAAATCTTTCCAGTTATCAGGAGTAGGATTTTTAGCATCAACCGTTACTATTTTCTTGTTGGGTGCATTTAAGTTGGTTACTAAATATAGTTTGTCATCACGACTATCAATTACATAGGTGTCGCTATCGTAATTGTCTAAAACGGTTACTAGTTTACTCTTTGGATTCGTTAAATCTTTTAAAAATAATTTATTTCCTGATGTTGAGGTAGAAGCTGAAATAATTAAATACTTGTCATCTTCAGTTAAAGAACCTCCAACGTATCTGTTTTTTTCTTCAGTAGTTGCTCCGAAAATAACAGCATCTTCATTTTGCTTAGTTCCTAATTTATGGTAATACAATTTATGTTGATCTGTTTTTGCAGAAAGTTCACTTCCTTTAGGTTTGTCGTAACTAGAGTAGTAAAAACCTTCGTTACCTTTCCATGCGATTCCAGAAAATTTTACATCAACTAGAGTATCTCCAATAATTTCTTTGTTCTTAGCATCCATAATGATAATTTTTCTCCAGTCGCTACCGCCTTCAGAAATTGAATATGCTACAATATCTCCGCTTTTAGAAAAATTTACAGAACCTAAAGAAGTAGTTGCGTCTTCAGAAAAAGTGTTAGGATCTAAGAATACTTCTTCTTTATCATCTTTATCTTTTCTATATAAAACATATTGATTTTGTAAACCGTTGTTTTTATAAAAATAAGTATAATCACCTTCTTTAAAAGGAGTTCCTACTTTTTCGTAATTCCATAATTCAGATAAACGATCTTTTAATTGTTCGCGGTAAGGTATTTTACTTAAGTAATCGAACGTTACTTCGTTTTCTGCTTTTACCCACGCTTCAGTTTCAGGGCTTCGATCGTCTTCTAACCAACGATAATTATCGGTTACTTTAGTGCCAAAGTATTCATCTACTACAGGTTTTTTAGTTGTTTCAGGGTAATTCACAGTTATTTTTATTTGCTTTTTATTCTGATTTATATTGTATGTGGATTTACAAGATACTATAGTAATACTTGCAATAAGAATAGGAAGGATTAGTTTTTTCATTGAGAAATGGATTGGTTAATGCTTTCAAAATTAGCAGAAAAACTGAAGTATACTTCTTTTTTAAGATGAATTTAACAGAGAATAATACATTTGTAAACTTTAGAAATAAAAACGACTACCTTTATGCTTGAATTTTTCAGGTAAAGAATTAGTAAAAATAAAAGAATGACAGAAAATTTAACGAAAGAGACTTTTTTAGAAAAAGTATTTAATTACGAAGTAAATAAAGAGTGGAAGTTTGAAGGAGATAAACCAGCATTAATAGATTTTTATGCAGATTGGTGTGGGCCATGTAAAGCATTAGCACCAGTTTTAGAGCAATTAGGTAAAGATTATGAAGGCAAAGTAAGTATTTATAAGATAGATACTGAAGCAGAACCTGAACTTTCAGCAGCTTTTGGCATTAGAAGTATTCCTTCTATGCTATTTTGCCCGATAGGAGAAGAACCTCAAATGGCTCATGGAGCATTACCTCAAAAACAAATTGAACAAATTATTGCAGATGTTTTAAAAGTACAGAAGTAATAATTTTTTAAATAAATGATGAAAAAAAGTGATGTTAAAAAACGTCACTTTTTTTTGGTTTGAACACAAAATAAGAAACTCAATGATTATCACTACGCAAGCTATTTTTTAAATTTTAAACCCTTTAAAAACAGTAGTTTGAGCTTTTTAAAAAACGACGTGTTTTTTTAGAAAAAACACAATTTGTTAAAAACTTCAAGGGATTTGTGAATAAGTATGGCTTTCAATTTTTAGCAATTTTTTGAATCTTTGTTTCTCCCCAAAGAAGAGAACATAACAACTAAATTTCGCTAAAAAAATGGCTGTAATCGAACCGATTTTACAAGAAAACAAAGATAGATTTGTAATTTTTCCTATCCAACATAACGATTTATGGGAATGGTATAAAAAACAACAAGCTTGTTTTTGGACAGCCGAAGAAATCGACTTACATTCTGATTTAAACGATTGGAATACCAAGTTAACAGATGATGAGCGTTATTTTATCAAACATATTTTAGCATTTTTTGCAGCTTCTGATGGAATTGTAAATGAAAATTTAGCAGAAAATTTTGTAAACGAAGTTCAATATTCTGAGGCAAAATTTTTCTATGGTTTTCAAATTATGATGGAAAACATCCATTCTGAAACCTATTCTTTATTAATAGATACCTATGTTAAGGATGAAGAAGAAAAGGATAAGCTGTTTAAAGCGATTGAGGTTTTTCCAGCAATTAAGAAAAAAGCAGATTGGGCATTAAAATGGATTGAATCTGATTCGTTTGCTGAACGTTTAATTGCTTTTGCTGCCGTAGAAGGAATATTCTTTTCAGGGTCGTTCTGTTCTATTTTCTGGTTAAAGAAAAGAGGATTATTACCAGGATTAACTTTTTCTAACGAGTTAATTTCTCGTGATGAAGGTATGCATTGTGATTTCGCAGTTCATTTACACAATCATCACATGGTAAATAAAGTACCAAAAGATCGTATTCGTGAAATTATTATCGATGCACTTAATATTGAAAGAGAATTTATTACAGAATCTTTACCTGTAAGTTTAATTGGTATGAATGCCAAATTAATGACACAGTATTTAGAGTATGTAACCGATAGATTATTATTAGAATTTGGATGTGATAAGGAATACAATGCTACCAATCCATTCGATTTTATGGAGATGATTTCTTTAGAAGGAAAAACAAACTTCTTTGAAAAAAGAGTTTCTGAGTACCAAAAAGCAGGAGTTTCTTCTGGTGGTACAGGAGATATCAGTTTTGATGCTGATTTTTAATCGCTTTGCGATTTTAATTATTAAAAACAATACTGCTAACCCCTACATGCGGTAAATTTTGCTAGAGTGCTTCGGTACTTTAGCACCCATATAAGTTTCAAAAGAAACAAAATTATTTTAACGTATAAGAGTTGTTATAAGTGTAATGCTTTAGCGACGCTATTAATAGAATTAAAACCAGTAAACATATGTATGTAGCAAAAAGAGACGGTAGAAAAGAACCTGTGATGTTCGACAAAATCACAGCAAGGGTTAGAAAAATGTGTTATGGATTAAACAAAATTGTTGATCCAGTAAAAGTAGCGATGCGAGTTATTGAAGGATTATACGATGGTGTAACAACTTCTGAACTGGACAATTTAGCGGCTGAAGTAGCAGCAACGATGACTACTGCACACCCAGATTATGCAAAATTAGCAGCAAGAATTGCCGTATCTAACTTACATAAAAACACGAAGAAATCGTTTTCTGAAACAATGACTGATTTGTACGAATACGTAAATCCTCGTACAGAAAAAAAATCCCCTTTATTAGCTGATGATGTGTATGATATCATCATGAAAAATGCTGATAAATTAGATTCTACAATTATTTACAGTCGTGATTTTAATTACGATTATTTTGGTTTTAAAACGTTAGAGCGTTCATATTTATTAAAATTAAACGGCAACATTGTAGAGCGCCCGCAACAAATGTTAATGCGTGTATCTATAGGTATTCATAAAGAAGATATTGATGAGGCAATTGCTACATACGAGTTAATGAGTAAAAAGTATTTTACCCATGCAACTCCTACCTTATTTAATGCTGGTACACCAAAACCACAAATGTCTTCATGTTTCTTATTGCAAATGCAAGATGATAGTATTGATGGTATTTACGATACGTTAAAACAAACAGCTAAGATTTCGCAATCTGCTGGGGGTATTGGTTTGTCTTTACATAACATTCGTGCTACAGGAAGTTATATTGCTGGAACCAATGGAACATCAAACGGAATTGTACCAATGTTACGTGTATTTAACGACACGGCGCGTTATGTAGATCAAGGAGGAGGAAAGCGTAAAGGATCTTTTGCGATGTATTTAGAGCCTTGGCATGCTGATATTTATGATTTCTTAGATTTAAAGAAGAACCATGGTAAAGAAGAAATGCGTGCACGTGATTTATTCTATGCAATGTGGATTTCTGATTTATTTATGGAGCGTGTTCAAAAAGATGGTGATTGGACATTAATGTGTCCACACGAATGCCCTAATTTATATGATACTTACGGTAAAGAATTCGAGCGTTTATATACAAGTTATGAAGCTGCTGGTAAAGGAAGAAAAACCATTAAAGCACGTGATTTATGGGAAAAAATCTTAGAATCACAAATTGAAACAGGTACACCGTACATGCTATATAAAGATGCTGCGAACCGTAAATCGAATCAGAAAAATTTAGGAACCATTCGTTCTTCAAATTTATGTACTGAGATTATGGAATATACTGCCGAAGATGAGGTAGCGGTATGTAACTTAGCATCAATTGCAATTCCAATGTTTGTTGGAGAAGATGAAAACGGAAACAAATTTTTCGATCACGATAAATTATTTAAAGTAACTAAAAAGGTAATTAGAAACTTAGATACGGTTATCGATCGCAATTACTATCCTGTTATCGAAGCTGAAAATTCTAACGTTCGTCATCGTCCGGTAGGATTAGGAATTCAAGGATTAGCAGATGCTTTTATCATGTTACGTATGCCGTTTACTTCGGATGAAGCAAAGAAGTTAAATCAAGAAATTTTTGAGACTTTATATTTTGCATCTGTAACTTCATCTATGGAGGTTGCAAAAGCAAAAGAGCCATATTCAACATTTAAAGGATCACCAATGTCACAAGGAGAATTCCAACACAATATGTGGGGAATTAAAGATGACGAATTAAGTGGTCGTTGGGATTGGGAATCGTTACGTAAAGAAGTAATGGAACATGGAGTTCGTAACTCATTATTAGTTGCGCCAATGCCTACAGCATCTACATCTCAAATTTTAGGAAACAACGAAGCTTTCGAACCATATACTTCTAATATTTATACGCGTAGAGTATTATCGGGGGAGTTTATTGTTGTAAACAAGCACTTATTAGAAGATTTAGTAGAGCTAAACTTATGGAATAATAATATGAAAGAAGATATTATGCGTGCAAACGGATCTATCCAACATATTGATACAATTCCACAAGAATTAAAAGATTTATACAAAACAGTTTGGGAAATGAGTATGAAAGATATTATCGATATGGCGCGCCATAGAGGATATTTTATCGATCAATCTCAGTCGTTAAACTTATTTATGAAAGATCCTGATTTTGCTAAGTTAACTTCAATGCACTTCTATGCATGGAAGAGCGGATTAAAAACAGGAATGTATTATTTACGAACAAAATCAGCTGTAAACGCAAAACAGTTTACTTTAAATATAGAGAAAAAATCGGATACAATAGAAGATAAGCCGATGAGTGCAGCTGAGTTTAAAGCAATGGTAGATGCTTCTAAAAACGGAGCACCAGATGATGATTGCTTAATGTGTGGTTCTTAAATAAAATTGTTTTTATCTTGAAGGGTTAAAACAACTTAGATTAAAAGTGATAGAAGAGAAGTCGAAAGGCTTCTCTTTTTAAAGAAGATTCAAAATACAACTATATAGAGTAGAAAGAAAGCATAAAAAAAGCGATACTGGAAATATCGCTCTTGGTAAATATTTTAATTTTTTCCTTTGGACGGGAGTAAAAATTATTAAAGAAAAAGAGTATTGAGATTAACTCATCTCTCTCTTTGTTTTTCAAACTTACGAAACAGTATTCTTTTCACCAAGTTATTTTTCTAAATTTTATGAGAGTTTAAAACAAGTTTTATGGCCTTGTTTTTAGACTTGCGAACCGACTTATTAACAAAAAAACAAAAAGTAAATAAGTTAAAAAACAATATAATTTATGGAATATAAAATTTCAATTAATCCTTTAGTAACATTTTCTAAAGGGACAGATTCGAAAAAAAGAAGAATAATTCGTGATCAAAAAAATCCTTCAGTAATTAGAGTAGGTTGGTATCAAACTACAAGAGCCTGTATAAAAAAATCAATATCTCAGAATGGAAATAACAATGAGATTATAAAAGGTTTGGAAAGATTAAAGGATAAAGTTGTAGAGAAACCAAGACAAATACAAAACAAAGATGTTTCTATTCAAGCAATGAAAAAATATTTAAATATTGAATTGCCAGAAATATTGAAAAACCATAATTTAAATATTATCAAAAAGAGAGAAACAAAATCTACTTGGATTAACGGAGTAGAGATTGTTGTTTCACCAGATGTTGTTTTTACTATAGATTATGGAGGGGAAAGGTATATTGGTGGTGTAAAGATTCATTTATCTAAAGGTGATATTTTTGATTTAAATGAATCAAAAATGGTTGCAACAATTTTAAATAAACATATATCAGAAATAGCAAAAAAGTATAACGCTATCCCATTACCTGAAATTTGTTTATCAATTGATGTTTTTGGACAAAGAATTATATCATCTTCAAAAAAACCAGAAAGAATCTTAAAAGAAGTTGGAAATATATGTAATGAAGTTAAGCAAATTTGGAATGTAGCTTAATAATTTAAAAGTGATAAAAGAGAAGTCGAAAGGCTTCTCTTTTTTTAGTAAATTCGACAAATTTTATTCAAATGATGAACTGGGAACAATTACTTTCTTTAAAACGTTTTGGAGATACACAAAAACGCGAACGAATAAAACAAGATGAAACCCGTTTAGGGTTTGAAGTAGATTTTGATAGGATTATATTTTCATCAGCTTTTCGTAGTCTTCAGGATAAAACACAGGTAATTCCATTGTCAAAAACCGATTTTGTACATACACGTTTAACACATAGTTTAGAAGTATCAGTAGTAGGTAGAACCTTAGGGCGTAGAGTTGGTAAAGTATTATTAGAACGTCACCCGAATCTCAAAGAATTAGGATATACCTTTAACGATTTCGGGGCTATTGTAGCTGCTGCATCGGTTATGCACGATATCGGGAATCCTCCTTTCGGGCATTCAGGAGAAAAAGCAATCGGAGAATATTTTAAAACAGGTAACGGAGCAAAATATAAAGAGCAACTTACCGAAAAAGAATATCAAGATTTAATTGATTTTGAAGGAAATGCTAACGGATTTAAAATTCTTACAGAAAGTAACCAAGGAACTGAGGGAGGTTTACGTTTAAGTTACGCAACCTTAGGAGCATTTATGAAATATCCAAAAGAAAGTCTTCCAAAGAAACCAACAAAACATATTGTTGATAAAAAATATGGTTTTTTTCAAAGTGAAAAAGAAGCTTTTTTAGATGTCGCTAACGATTTAGGATTGCAGCAAAAAGAAAGTGATGGGATTTCATATTACCGTCACCCATTAGCGTATTTAGTAGAAGCAGCAGATGATATTTGCTATACAATAATAGATTTTGAAGATGGAATCAATTTAGGTTTAATCGATGAAGATTATGCTTTAGAATACATGATTAAGTTAGTAAAAGATACGATTGATAGTAAAAAATATCATTCACTTCAATATAAAAAAGACAGAGTAAGTTATTTACGTGCCTTAGCTATTGGAGTTCTAATTAACGAAGCGGTTGATATATTTTTAGCTAATGAAGAAGCGATTTTATACGGAAGTTTTGAAAAATCTTTATTAGATAAATGTAAGTATGAAGCACAAATTAACGACATAATTAAAATTAGCGTTGATAAAATATACAGAAGTAAAGATGTAGTAGAGAAGGAAGTAGCTGGATACAAAATTATTGCCGACTTATTAGATGTATTTGTAACTGCTTTAAATAACAAGTTTGAAGGTAATCAATCAAATTACGATAAATTAGTATTAAATTTATTACCAAAAGAATATCAACAAGAAAAAGAAAATCTATATAACAGAGTCATGCAAGTAAGTGGTTTTATAGCCAGTTTATCTGATGGTTTTGCAATAAGATTACACAGAAAAATAATGGGAAATATCATTTAACAAATGTTAAACCCAGTTTTTTTGAGATTTTATTAATTATATTCGCATTTTTAATAGTAAAATTAGGGTATAACTACTTTTAATTGTTATATAATATCAATTACATTATTATGAATAAAAAAATACTCATTCTTAGCTTATTAGCTATAACTTTATGTGGTGTTGTTTTTAAATCAATGAACAGCTCTGAAACTGAAGTTGAAAAATTAAGAAAACAACATGCTAAATTTTTAAAGAATCATCCTTATCAGAAAACAGGTGAACTTCCTAAAAAAGAAAGAAAAGCACAAGGTTTACCACCAAATGCATATTTTGAACAAAAGTATCTAAGTGAAATTAACCCTGCAACAGGAAGAACTCATATAGAGAATGTTTTTAAACTTCAAAAGGAACTTGATAAACAAAAAACATCTCAAAGAGCTCCAGGGGAAGCAGATAATAGTTGGATTGAAAGAGGGCCAGATAATGTTGGGGGTAGAACTAGAGCGTTAATATTTGATCCGAATGATGCTACCAATGAAACTGTATTTGCAGGAGGTGTTAGTGGTGGTTTGTGGAAAAACACTAAAATATCTGATGCAAATCATAGGTGGGTTCGTGTTGGAATACCTGAAAACTTAGCCGTTTCTTGTATAGCAGTGGATCCTAATAACCCTAAAATATTTTATGTAGGGACTGGAGAATCATACGTAAATGGTGATATTAATGGTGATGGTTTATGGAAATCGGTAGACGGTGGTAATACATGGAAAAATATTTTCGGTGGTGTTACAGGAGAAAGCTTTTTAGATGCTAACTCTAAATTAACTATAAATTCTCCTTCAGGAATAATAGGAGACTACGTATCTATTTTAACTACTAATTTTGGTAGAGATATTACCACTCCTATAACAAAAGACTTAGTGTTAATTAATGATGGAACAGGTGTTGTCGATGATGGTTGCGAGCCTCTAACTAATGCGAGTGAGTTAAATGGAAAAATAGCAATAGTAAGAAGAGGTTCTTGTAATTTTACAGCTAAAGCAAAAAGTGCTCAAGATGCTGGTGCTATTGCAATAATTATTGTAAATAATGTTGAAACTGCACCATTTCATATGGCCGGTTCTGATGCTTCAGTTACAATTCCGTCTGTTATGATTAGTAAAAAAGATGGAGATATAATTATTAATGCTTTATCAACAGGAGTAGTTAACGGAACTTTAAGTAAAACTAACAATAATGCTTCTAATGCCACATTAGTTCCGGGAATTCAACATATAAACGATGTTATCGTCAGAAATAACAGTGGAGTGTCTGAAATTTATATAGCTGCTGGAGATGCTGGATACACAGGAGCCGCATCTATTGGAGGTGATAGTATGGGGGTATATAAGTCTACAGACGGAACTAATTTTGTGAAATTAAATATTCCTAAAACTGCTGCTGGAAATGAATATGAACCAAATAATTTAGAGATAGCATCAGATAATTCAATTTATTTAAGTTCTACTAGAAGTTTCACTTATGGAGATGGAGGAGGCGCTATATTTAAATCATTAAACGGTACAACGTTTAATTTAAAGTATAATGTTCCTAGTGGTAATAGAACAGAAATTGCTGTTTCTCCGACAAGTCCAGGAATAGTGTATATTTTGGCACAAACAACAAACTCTGCAGCACCAGTAAAAATATTTAAAACGGTTAATGATTTTGAAAATGTAATTGACTTGCCATTACCTGAAGATTCAGACAATGGAATTCCAGCAAATGATTTTACAAGAGGACAAGCATTTTATGATTTGTTATTAAAAGTTGATCCAAATAATCAAAATACTTTATATGTAGGAGGGATTGATTTATTCAAATCAACAGATAGTGGTAACTCATGGAATCAGATTTCAAAGTGGTCAAATAACTCAGGGTTAAGTACTCTTAATGTTTCTTTAGTTCACGCTGACCAACATGGATTAGCATTTGCTTCCTCTGATAGAATGGTTTTTGGAAATGATGGAGGTGTATATTTTTCTAATAATTCGGGAGAAAATATTGATGCAAGAAATGAAAATTATAATACACTGCAATTTTATACAATTGGAGTAGCGCCTAGAGCTGCATTTAATAATAATGAATACTTTTTAGCAGGTGCTCAAGATAATGGTACCCAATTAGTTTCAGCAGCTAATCCAGGGGTTAACAGTTCTTTAGATGTCTCTGGAGGTGATGGTGCCGCAAGTTTTTTCGATACAGATGGAACAGATAAGTATTATATTTCTAATTATGTTTACAATCAAAGTATAGATCTTAAAAATTTAGCTAATAATCAAACAAGAGCAATAAATAATGAAAATACTTCAAACGGAGATTTCATTAACCAAGAGGAGTTAGATTCAAAATTAAATATACTTTATTCGAATTATTCATCAGGAAGTAATTATTTAATTAGAAGATACTCTAATTTGTTATCCGGGACTATTGAAAAAAATAATTTAAGTAATTTTTTAATGGATGCAGAACCTTCTTCTTTAAAGATATCACCTTACACTTCTGGTTCAAGTAGACTTTTCGTTGGGTTAAAGAATGGTAAATTATTAAAAGTGAGCAATGCTAATTCTGGAACTGGAAACTGGTTAGATATTACTGGAGATAAATTTGTTGGTTCAATTTCAGATATAGAGTTTGGAACTAGTGAAGATGAAATTATCGTTACGATGCATAATTATGGAGTTAAAAGTATTTGGTATACAAGTGATGGAGGAATAACATGGGTAGATAAAGAAGGGAATCTACCAGATATTCCTGTAAAATCAGTTTTACAAAGCCCTTATAATAAGAAGGAAGTGATTGTTGGTACTATTTTAGGTGTTTGGAAAACAAATAATTTTGATAATGCTTCACCTAATTGGAAACGATCTCAGAATGGGATGAGTAATGTTCCTGTTTTAGATTTAGATTTAAGAGATGACAATACTGTTTTTGCAGCAACTTACGGTAGAGGAATATTTTCAGGTAAATTTTTAGATCCTAATCAAGATGAGGATGGAGATGGTATCAATAATGATGTTGATAACTGTCCTTCAACTGCAAATGCTGATCAGAAAGATACAGATGGAAATGGAATCGGAGATGTCTGTCAAGATACAGATGGCGATGGTATATTAGACGTTAATGATAATTGCCCAACAAAAGCAAATTCAGATCAGAAAGATACAGATGGAAATGGAATAGGTGATGTTTGTCAAGATACAGATGGAGATGGAATTACTGATGATATAGATAACTGTCCAACGACAGCAAATGCAGATCAAAAAGATATAAATAATGATGGAGTCGGAGATGCTTGTCAGGACACAGACGGAGATAGTGTATTAGATATTAATGATAATTGTCCAACTAAAGTAAATCCAGATCAGAAAGATACAGATGGAGACGGAATCGGAGATGTATGTGATAACTGTCCAACTGTAAAAAATTCAGATCAGAAAGATACAGATGGTGATGGAAAAGGAGATGTATGTGATAACTGTCCAACAGTTTCAAATGCAGATCAGAAAGATACTGATGGCGATGGAACAGGAGATGTATGTGAAGATGGTGATGGCGATGGTGTTTTTAACGGAGTAGATAACTGCCCAACAACTGCAAACGCAGATCAAAAAGATACTAACGGAAATGGTACAGGAGATGTTTGTGACACTAGTTACGCAAACCCAAACAATATTTCTATAGAATCTTTATCAGAAACTTGTGTTGATCAAAATGATGGAAAAATAACAGTTAATGTAAAAGAAGTATATGTTAACTATACTGTTACTCTTAATGGAGGTACTACTAAAACTATAACAGGAGGAGCTAAATCAACAACTTATGAAAATTTAACTCCAGGTTCTTATACAGTTTGTGTTAATGTAGATGGTAAAGGTTACAAACAATGTTTTGAAATTAACATCGATAGTTCTGCTCCAGTTTCATTAAGAGCTGCTAAAAACCAAAATTCTAAAGATTATACTATTAACATGATATCTGGTACAGCACCATATAGCGTATATTTAAATGGAAGTTTAGTAAACACATTTAATAATACAACATTTAATGTAAAAGTTGAAAAAGGTGGTCTTTTAGAAGTAGAAACTTCAAAAAAATGTGAAGGTAAATTCTCAATGGTAATCGACAATATTTTCTTAAAAGAAAACCCTGTTTCTGATGCTATTAATTTATTAATGCCAAATAATGCAGATGCTAATATTAATGTAACTGTATTTGATGTAACTGGTAAAGTTGTTTTAAAAGATAACATTCAAAGACAAGGAAATGAATTATCTATACCTTTTAGTAATTTTAAATCAGGTATTTATATACTTAAATTAGGTAATGATAACACAAACACTTTTAAAATTTTAAAATAATGAGAAAATTAATAAAAACAATAACATTATTTTCACTTCCTTTATTCGTTGCTTGTGGTGGTGGAAGTAGTAAAACACCTGAGGTTGTTAACGAAGCGCCAAGTAAAGTAAATTTAGTATATCCAACGCCAAATTTATTATGTATTGATAATACTATAGCTTTTAATTGGAGTGATGCAACAGACCCTAATAACGATAATATTAGTTATAAAGTAGAATTTTCTAGTAGTAGAAGTATGGCACCTATTACTAAGACTGAAACTGTTAATACTTCAACAAAATCTATTGTTTTAGCTAAAGGAACAGCCTATTATTGGAGAGTTACTGCTATTGATGCTAAAGGTTTAGCAGGAGAAGCATCAGATGTAAGCGCTTTTTACACTAAAGGAGATGGTGTAGCTAACTCAGCTCCATTTATTGCAGAAATAGTAAGTCCAGCCGATGAAAAAGCAGATGTTGCTGCAGGAGATGTTACGTTAACATGGAAAGGTGCAGATTCTAATGACGCTACAAATACATTAAAGTATGAAGTGTTTTTTAGTGAAGATACAGATCCAGCTTCAATTGAAACTAATTATAGTGAAACCACTAGAAAAGTTACTGTAACAAGCGGAAAAACATACTATTGGAAAATAAATACCATTGATCCTTCAAATGCGAAGTCAATTGGTCAAGTATGGAGTTTTAAGGTTAATTAAAACGTAGAAATTTATATAAAGAAAAGCGTCAAATATTATTTGACGCTTTTTTATTGTTTAAAAAGTTTATTTATTTTGATGCTTTTCAGCAACTTTTTCTAATTCATCATACCAGTTCTGCCCAAATTTTCTAATCAGAGCTTGTTTTACAAATTTATAAACCGGTACTTGTAGTTCTTTACCTAAAGAGCAAGCGTCATCACAAATTTCCCATTTATGGTAATTTACAGCAGAAAATTCACTAAAATCCTTAACTCTTACCGGATATAAATGACAAGAAACAGGTTTTTTCCAATCAACTACACCTTGATTATATGCTTCTTCAATTGCGCATAAAGCAGTTTGTTTATCGTCAAAAATTACATAAGCACAATCAGCACCATTAATTAAAGGAGTTTCTAATTCGTCAAAATCACTTTTAACCCAAGTTCCTTGTTTTTCAATAGCATCAATACCTTCTTTTCTTAAAAAAGGTTTAATCTTCGGATAAATTTCTTCTAAAATTTTAGTTTCCTCTTCTTCTAATGGAGCTCCCGCATCTCCATCAATACAACAAGCACCTTTACAAGCAGAAATATTACATACAAACTCTTTTTTTATAAGGTCTTCTGAAACGATGGTTTTTCCTAATTGAAACATAAAATATATTTAAAAGTTAGAAGTTTACATAAACTTCACGTAAATTTAAGTGCAAAAATACTAGATTGTAACATTACTTATCTAATTTTGTCGCCGAAAATCAATATAATATGAATTTTAATTTTAAAGAAATTTTTACAGCCTTTATGGTATTGTTTGCTGTAATTGACATTGTTGGAAATATTCCTATCATTATAGATCTACGTAAAAAAGTTGGTCATATTCAATCAGAAAAAGCCTCAGTTATTGCTGGTTTTATCATGATATTATTTCTTTTTGTTGGAGAAAGATTATTAAGCTTAATTGGTATAGATGTGCATTCTTTTGCTGTTGCGGGTGCATTTATTTTATTTTTTATTGCTTTAGAAATGATTTTAGGAATTACATTATATAAAGATGATGAAGACGAAACGCTAACAGCAACAGTTTTTCCATTAGCATTTCCGTTAATAGCAGGTCCAGGTAGTTTAACTACTTTACTTTCATTAAGAGCAGAATTTAATATAGGAAACATAATAATTGCTGTTTTATTAAATGTTTTTGTGATATATATAGTATTAAAAACATCATCAAAAATCGAAAAGTTGATTGGTAACAATGGTATTAAAATTATTAGAAAAGTATTTGGGGTAGTTTTATTAGCAATTGCAGTAAAATTATTTGCAACAAATATTAAAGTATTATTAGCTTAATGTTTTTTGATGTTTTAATTATAGGAGGTGGAGTTGCGGGAATGCAATGTGCTTTAGTTTTAGGATCTGCTCAAACAAAAGAGTATGCAAAAGATAAAAACATTGGTATAATTATCCATCAAAGATCGTCGCATTTACAAAATGCATTATTTAATAATGTTTTAGGTTTACCAGCAGGAACTTTAGGAGAAGATATTTTAACTCAAGGAAAAGACCAGTTAAGTAATCAGTATCCTAAAGTTAATCAAATTGAAAACGAGAAAGTTATTGTGGTTTTAGATGATGAAAAAGGGTATAAAATTATCACAAATAAAAATGAGTACTATAGTAAAAAAGTTGTGATAGCTCTTAATTATTCGAAACCATTTGAAATTGCTGGTTTAGAACAATATATTGAGCCCCACATGAGAGCTAACGCGATGAAAGACAGGGTTCAACTACGCAATTTTAACCATTTAATAAAAAAAGGTTTGTATGTTTGCGGAACTTTAGCAGGATGGCGAAGTCAATTTGCTATTGCAGCCGGTAGTGGTGCAAGTGTTGCTACAGATATATTAACAGTTTGGAACGAAAACATTCCAACAAAAGTGCATGACAAAAAATAATTTTTTAAATATTATAACAATGAAAAGAGTATTAGTTTTAGGAATGATAATATCATTATTCGTAAACTGTGGAGGAAATGATAGTGATAACATTGTAAAGCCTGATGAAGGTAACCAAGGCAATTCAGGTAATCCAGGTAGCTTTAACATCCCTACTAGCTTACAAGCATATTATAGCGATATAGATTTTACATTAACAGGAACCCAATTAAAAGACGTTTTAGCGACCAAAACAATAAATAAGCACACAACTAACTTAAGTTATACACCAGGTGTTTGGAATGCTTTAAAAGAGTCTGATTTAGATCCAACAGATAATACTAAAGTTTTACTAATTTACGGTTATGATGATAATGATGCTAGTATTGTAAATGATAGAAGTAGAAGCAAAGATGCAAATGGTGGTAGTTCTGGAGAATGGAATCGAGAACATGTATACCCAAAATCGTTAGGAAATCCTAACTTAGGTACTTCAGGACCAGGTTCTGATGCGCATCATTTAAGACCTTCAGATATTTCTTTTAATTCTCAAAGAGGTAATAAAAAGTTTGCTGATGGTTCTGGTAATGCTAAAGATGTTTCTGGAAACTGGTACCCTGGTGATGAATGGAAAGGAGATGTAGCTCGTATGATGATGTATATGTACTTACGTTACGGTAGCCAATGTTTACCAAAAAACGTTGCGGTTGGTACTGCTAATTCAACAGATGGTAATATGATTAATTTATTATTACAGTGGAATATTGATGACCCTGTTTCTGATTTTGAGAAAAAACGTAATAATGTTATTGCAACTAAGCAAGGAAATAGAAATCCAATAATAGATAATCCTTATTTAGCTACGCTAATTTGGGGAGGCGGAAACGCTAATAATACTTGGCAATAAAAAATAAAGGCTAACCTACAGGTTAGCCTTTATTTTTGCTTTATAAGTTCTACCAATAGGTAATTTTATTTTGGATATAGTAATATATGTCCCTGTAAAATTTTCTACCTTTTCAGTATTTACTATGTATGATTTATGAATTTGTAAAAACTCTTTTTCATTTAAATACTCTTCCCATTTTTTTAAAGAATCAATAATTGTAAACTTTTTATTTTTCGTAAAAAAAGTAACATAATTTCTATCTGATTCCAAGTATAAAATATCATCAATATAAATTTTATGTATTGTTTTATCTACATTTAATAATATTGACTCTCTTTCTGTTTTAATTGTAGAATTTAACCGTTTTTCTGTTTTTTTAATGGCTTTTAAAAAGCGATCAAAAGAAAAAGGTTTTACTAAATAATCTACTATAGTATCTAACTCAAAACTAGAAACTGCATAATCAGAATATGCAGTTGTTATTATTATTTTAGGCGGATTTTTTATAGTTTTAATAAAATCTAATCCAGAAATATCAGGAAGATTGATGTCTAAAAAAACCAAATCAACAGTATTTTCTTTAAAAAAAGCATTTGCACTTATTGCTGTTTGAAAATTATCAATAAGAATTAAATCAGGAATTTTATTGATATAATTTTTTAAGATATTCTGTGCAGGTAGCTCATCTTCTATAATAATACACTTCATAACTATTTTAAGATAAGTTTAAAGTTAGCGTTACATTAAAAGTATCGTTAGCTTCAATTTGTAAATTATGATTGTTTTTATAAAGTAAATTTAATCGTTTTTTAAGATTTTCTAATCCTATAGAATTTGATTGATTACTTTGTTTTTGCTCGTATTTATTTGTGCAATTACAAGTTAAAATATTATTTTTTGCAGTAATTTCAATAGTAATTGCACTATTATAGACACTGTGTTTAAAAGCATTTTCAATAATAGTAATTAATAGTAAAGGAGCTATTTTATACTGTTTATTATCAATACCTATTTTGTAATTTATTTTTTTTATTCCTTCAGTTCTAATTTTTTGAAATGCAATGTAGTTATCAATAAACTGAATTTCTTTATCTAAATTAACCTTATCGCTATTACTTTCATACAAAACATGTTTTAAGTTATCTGATAGTTTTAAAATTAAATCTGGTGCTTTTGTAGGTTTTTCAATTGAATACGAATAAATAGTATTCAAATTATTAAATAACACATGTGGGTTTATTTGAGATTTCAAAAATTTTAATTCCATCTCTGTTCTTTCTTGATGAATTTTTTCTATTGCTTCCGATTGATTAATATATCTAAAAAGTATCCATATAAATGAAAAAAAGAGTAGTGGTGTTAAAGTTTGCCACAAATAATCACTTAGACATTTCATTATAGTACACCCGCAACGCGTAAACACATTACAGTATAGTTGTGTTGCTAAAAAAGAGATAACAATAAACACTAAGCTATACAGTGCATACCATTTCTTTTTTACAAAATAAGGTAGAAGCACTTGGTTGTTTGTGTATACAATAACTAATAGTATAAAAAAATACTGTAAAAACGGATTTTCAGCCCAATAGTAGCGAGTAAATACAAATAGTGACATAAATATAAACAACATCCAAAAAAGGACGTGAATTAAGACTTCTGAGCTTCGTTTTCTATCTAGTTTTATCATTACTCATCTAAGTAACTAAAATTCCAGCATTCAGCAAAATATTAAGTACCAATGGTAATTTAATAAGTACATACAGCGGTTATTTTTTAACTATTGCTGTTTATACCTATTTGTAAGTGATATATACTTTCAATTTTTCTAACAAAAACTTACAAAGTACATTCGAGTATGAATATTTTAAAAAATGAAAAAACAACTAATCATCACATTTCTATTTATTAGTTATTTTGTTTCAGGGCAACAAATTAATAGAACCATTAAAGAAAGTAAAGGCAAACTTATGCTGCTTGGTAAAACCAATAAACAAGCATTTTCTAATGCCAATTTTACATGGTTTCAGAAATATTATGATGAATACATAACTAACGATAATGTAATATTATAACTTAAAGACTCGCTTAAAAACTATAAAATAAAGGCTTTTTATGGCACATGGTGTGGAGATAGTAAAAGAGGAATTCCCAAGTTTTATAAAGTATTAGACAAAGCGAACTTTAATACGAATAATTTAGAAATGATTGCTGTAGATAAAAAGCCAGAAGCATACAAAGCATCACCAAACGGAGAAGAAAAAGGCTTGAACATTCATCGTGTACCTACGTTTATTTTTTATAAAGAAAATAAAGAAGTAGCTAGAATTGTTGAATCTCCAAACGAAGATTATGAAAGAGATATACTTAACATAATTAATAATAAAAAATACACCTCTAAATACATAGTAGTTGAATATTTAAATAATTTAATGAGTGAAAAAAGTTTAGAAGAATTATCTAAAAACGAAAATTATTTAAAAGCTTATTTAGTTGAATATTCTAAAGGAAGTAGAGAACTAAATACTTTTGGATACAAATTACTTAGATCTAATAACACCGAAAAAGCATTATTTGTTTTTCGATTAAACACTAAAATGTACCCTTATAAATCGAATGTATTTGACAGTTTAGCAGAAGCTTATTATACTATAAAAGATTATGAAAACTCATTAAAAAATTATGATAAAGTATTAGTGTTAAAACCAAATGACAAAAATGCTTTAGAAATTATTGAGAAAATTAAAAAAGAAATGAAAATATAAATTATTAACTTAAATTAAAATAAATGAAAACAATCTTAACTTTAACTGCAACACTTTTTATAACAGCGATTTCAAATGCTCAAGAGTTTAAATTTGAAAAAGAACTTATTAATTATGGTAAAGTGTTAAAAGGCACTAATAAAACTAAAATCTTTGAGTTTACAAATGTTGGTAACGCTCCTTTAGTAATAAAACAAGTTATTTCTACTTGTGGTTGCGCAGTTCCTAAAAAACCTGAAAATCCAATTATGCCTGGAGCAAAAGGAAAAATAGAAGTTTCGTATGATACAAATCGCATAGGTGGTTTTTCTAAAATGTTTACGGTAATTTCAAACGCAAAAAACAAACGAAAGCAACTTAAAATAAAAGGTTTTGTAAAAGGTAATAATGTAGTAACTTCTAAATAAAAAAATCCCGAGTTTTAAACTCGGGATTTTAATTTTATATAAAAAGGATTTTTATCCTTTTAAACTAGCTTTCATAAACTCAGTATTCATACGAGCAATGTTTTCTAATGAAATTCCTTTCGGACATTCAATTTCACAAGCTCCAGTATTTGTACAGTTACCAAAACCTTCTTCATCCATTTGTTTCACCATGTTTAAAACACGATCGGTAGCTTCTACTTGTCCTTGAGGTAATAAAGCATATTGAGATACTTTAGCTCCAACAAATAACATTGCAGAAGAGTTTTTACAAGTAGCAACACAAGCACCACAACCAATACAAGTTGCTGCATCCATTGCTTTATCTGCATCTTCTTTTGGAATTAAGATTGCATTTGCATCTTGTGTATTACCAGAAGTGTTTACAGAAATATATCCACCTGCTTGTTGAATACGCTCGAAAGAACTTCTATCAACAACTAAATCTTTAATTACTGGGAAAGCAGCAGCTCTAAATGGCTCGATAGTAATCGTATCACCATCGTTAAACATACGCATATGTAACTGACAAGTAGTTACACCACGATCTGGACCGTGAGCTTCACCATTAATATACATAGAACACATACCGCAAATTCCTTCACGACAATCGTGATCAAAAGCAACAGGTTCTTCACCTTGATTAATTAATTGTTCGTTTAATACGTCCATCATTTCTAAGAAAGACATATGCTCAGAAATATCAGTCACTTTATAGTCGACCATTTTCCCTTTATCGTTCGCTCCTTTTTGTCTCCAAATTTTTAGCGTAAGATTCATATTACTCATATCTCTTTTCTTATTTGTATGAACGTTGTTTTAGTTCAATATCGTTAAACTCTAATTCTTCTTTATGTAAAACTGCATCTGCAGGTTCTCCTTTATATTCCCAAGCAGCAACATAAGCGTAGTCTTTATCGTTACGTTTTGCTTCTCCTTTTTGAGGACCATCTGTTTCGGCAGATTCTTCTCTAAAGTGACCACCACAAGATTCGTTTCTATTTAAGGCATCTTTAGCAAATAACTCTCCTAATTCTAAGAAATCAGCTACTCTACCAGCTTTTTCTAACTCAGGATTCATTTCGTTAGCATCACCAGGAACAGTTACGTTTTTCCAGAAATCTTCACGTAAAGCTTTAATTTCAACCATGGCTTCTTTTAAACCTTTTTCGTTACGCGCCATTCCACATTTTTCCCACATGATTTTTCCTAATTTCTTGTGGTAATAATCTACAGAATGCTCTCCTTTATTGTTAATGAAGAAGTTGATACGCTCTTTAACTTCTTTTTCAGCCTCGTCAAATTCTTTTGTATCTGTTGGTATTTTTCCTGTACGAATATCATTAGATAAATAATCTCCAATAGTATAAGGTAATACGAAATAACCATCTGCTAAACCTTGCATTAAAGCAGAAGCTCCTAAACGGTTAGCACCATGATCAGAGAAGTTTGCTTCACCGATACAGTATAATCCGTTAACAGTTGTCATTAAGTTATAATCAACCCAAACACCTCCCATTGTATAGTGAGTTGCTGGATAAATCATCATTGGTGTTTCGTATGGATTGTCATCAACAATTTTCTCATACATCTGGAATAAGTTACCGTATTTTGCTTCAACGATAGCTTTTCCTAAATCGTACACTTGCTTTTCTGTAGGATTAGAAATGTGCTTTAATTTAGCTTGTTCTCTTCCGTATCTTTCAATTGCTGATTTAAAATCTAAATAAACAGCTTCACCAGTTGCGTTAACACCGTAACCAGCATCACAACGTTCTTTTGCTGCACGAGAGGCAACATCACGAGGTACTA
>JAHDHE010000066.1 GCA_020631475.1 Tenacibaculum sp.
CAATTAAAGTAAATATTAAATATGTAATAAAACCCTCTGTTTTAAGAACTTTATAATATAAAGAGTTTAATTGTCCTCTGGTTTGAACTCTATATTCACTTCCTAAGTTTTTTTGTAAATTAAATTGAAAATTATCAAAATCAACATCTTTATTTAACTTTAATTCAATTCCAGATACTTGATTTTTTTCATAACCTAATAAATCTTGCGCTAAAGAAATATTCGTGAATACATATTTATTTTGAAAATCTTCTAAACCTGCATATACACCAACTATTTGAACTCCTTTAGAACGAAACGCATTATTAGGATTTACAAATCCTTTTCCAGGTTTAGGCACCATAATTTGCAATGGTTCTCCAAAATTCATAATTCCCAATGAAAGCTTATACGATATTCCGTAACCTATAACTGCTGTGTTTTTATATTCAGAATCTAACCAAGTACCAACAGTTAATATTGAATCGGCAGGAATAATTTTATCATAATCTTCACTTACTCCTTTTATATAAGCAATATGTTGTTTATCCTTATAGCTTAAAAAAACACGTTCTTCAACTACTTTTGATATTGTAGATACGGCATCATTATTAATCAACTCTTGATGGATAGCATCGGTATAGTTAAATGATTTTCCTTTTACAACACTAATTTTAATATCCGGATCGGAATTACCTAGTAATGAATCATTAAATGCTTTTAATCCAGAGTAACCTGATAAAATTATAAATAACGCTAAAGCACCAACTAAAACACCAAAAACTGCAATAAACGTAATAATGTTAATTGCATTGGTTCCTGTTTTAGAAAACAAGTATCTTTTAGCTATGTAATATGAAAAGTTCAACGATGAATAAATCAGTTAGCAATGTAAACAAAATTTATTAACGCTTCTGGCGACGTGGTAATACCTCTGGATTCTTTATCGGATCTACGTCTTTTCCTTTTAAAGATTTATCAATTTCTTCAATATAATCTAAACTATCATCGCCAAAGAACAACAATTCTGGCATTCTACGAAGTTGATTTCTTGTTCGTCTAGCTAACTCATGGCGAATTAAGGGTGTGTTAGAAATAACACCTTCAAGAACTTCTGTTCTTTTTTCTGACGGAAAAACACTTAAGTAAACTTTTGCTACTCCCAAATCGGCAGTAACAGAAACTTTAGATACTGATATAATCACCCCTTTCATTCCATCTTGTGCAGCACGTTGTAATACATCTACCAAATCTTGTTGCAGAACTCCTGCAATTTTGCGTTGTCTATTTGTTTCTTCCATGCTGCAAATTTAGGGATAAATTTACGGAGTGTAAATTTTATTTTTAATTGCATACATTACTAAACCAACACGATTTCTGACATTTAATTTAGTAAACAAACTATCTCGGTATCCATCAATAGTTTTTGGGCTCAAAAACATTTTATTAGCAATTTCTTTATAGGTTAATTCAGAACATGCTAATTTCATAAAAACAACTTCGTTATCTTTAAAAGTAACACCGTTTCGCCCATTTTTTCGTGAAACAGAGTTGAGTAATAAATTGGTTACATTTTTTGTGTGATAAAAACCATTTTCCATCATTTCTAATAATGCCTTTTCTAAAACTTCTTTATTTGTATCTTTAAGTAGATAACCAACAGCTCCTGCTTTTAACATTTTTAAAATAGTTTCATCAGCATCTTCAGCTGATAACACCATAACATGTACTTGAGGATGATGCTCTACAATCCATTGAGTAGTTTCTATACCATTCATTACAGGCATGTTTACATCTACCAAAACAATATCTGGAATATTTTTAGGTGAAGCTGAAAAAAAATCAGCAACTTCTTCTCCGTTTTTACATGTGTATAATACTTTGAATTTATCAAATGTATTTACCATGCCTTCAATAGCTTGTGATAATAATGTATGATCATCTACAACAACAACTGAGTACTTCATAATTAGTAAATTTGGTATTAATTATGTTGTTGGGGGAAGGTTCTTCTAGTTTTTAAATATAGTAATTTATTATTTAACCTATTATTTACCTGCACGTGATCTTAATTTAGCTTCAGTATTAATTAGTTTTACTATAGATTTCATATTCTTTAATCCCACTTCTTTTAACCTAATTTGTTTCATTTCGAAATCAACTACATTATCCTTAACTATAATTTAAATACAGAAAAAACAATCTGAAAATATTAATGGATAGATTATTAATTTTTCAAGTTTTATACTCTTGCATTTTATATTATTTAAAAAAGGTTTTTATTATTTTTACCACATGAAAAAAATAGAACATATTGGTATTGCTGTTAAAGACTTAGAAAAATCAAATAAACTTTTTGCTTCGTTATTTGGTGAACCTCATTATAAAATTGAAGAGGTTGTTAGTGAAGGTGTAAAAACTTCATTTTTTAAATCGGGACCAAATAAAATTGAATTACTAGAAGCCACAAAACCAGAGAGTCCTATTGCTAAATTCATAGAAAAAAAAGGAGAAGGAATACACCATATTGCTTTTGCTGTTGATGATATTTTATCTGAAATAAAGCGCTTACAAAAAGAAGGATTCATTATATTAAATGAAACACCAAAAAAAGGAGCGGATAATAAACTAGTTGCTTTTTTACATCCAAAAACGACTAACGGAGTTTTAATCGAATTATGTCAAGAAATCGATTAAACCATCGGTTTTCAAAACAGTAAATATTTGTATCTTGCAAGCATAAAAACCTACATTAAATAATGACAACCTCTTTTGATTCTTTTCAAAAACGACGCTTACAATCCTCATATGTTTCTGTTGTAGTAAGTATTGCTTTGGTGTTATTTATGATTGGTATTTTGGGCTTAATCTTATTAAAATCAACAAAAGTTGCCAATCACTTTAAAGAAAAAGTGGTAATGACCTTATTTTTAAAAGATGAAGTTACCGATAAACAAACAGCAACTTTTAAAGAAGCCATAAAAAAAGAACTTTACACAAATAAACTTGTGTATATAACAAAAGCTGAAGCTGCCAAAGCTTATAAAAAAGATTTAGGAGAAGATTTTTTAAAATTCTTAGGAGATAATCCGCTAAAAAACGGAATTGACGTGTATTTAAAGGCTGAATACGTTACTCCTGAAAAGATGACTGAAATTGAAAAATATTTTGAAAAAAATAAATTTGTAGCTGAAGTAAACTACGACAAACCTTTGGTAGAATTACTTACCAAGAATATTCAACGAATTAGTTTTTGGTTGTTAGTTTTAAGTGGTTTCTTTGGTTTAGTTGCAATTATTTTAATTAATAGCTCTATTCGATTATCTATCTATTCAAAAAGATTTAACATTAAAACCATGCAAATGGTTGGTGCTACTAAAAGCTTTATTAGAAGACCTTTTATTTGGCAAAGTATAAAACTAGGATTGCTAGGTGCTTTTATTGCTTTAAGCGGAATCGCTATTTTAATTTATTATGTAGCTGAATACATCCCTACTTTAGAATTGTTATCAGACTATATTACATTAGCTTATGTTTCAGGAGGCGTTATATTTATTGCTTTTTTTATAACTTGGATAAGCACATTCTTTGCAACTCAGCGTTTTTTAAACCTACAAACTAACGATTTGTATTATTAAAATTTTATGAAAAAAGACAATTCATCAAAACAAGAATTTTTATTCGGTAAACGAAATTATATCATCATGCTAATTGGTTTAGCTGTAATCGCTTTAGGCTTTATTTTAATGGCTGGTGGCGGAAGTGATGATCCCAATGTATTTAACCCAGAAATATATAGTTGGCGTAGAATTCGTTTAGCTCCTACCTTAGTAATTATTGGTTTAGGAATAGAAATTTATGCTATTTTTGCCAATCCTAAAAAATAAGCATGAATTTATTAGAAGCAATTATTCTTGGAATCATTCAAGGACTTACTGAGTTTTTACCTGTATCGTCAAGTGGTCATTTAGAATTAGCAAAAGCAATTTTGGGTGACACATCTGTACCAGAAGAAAGTTTAACATTTACTGTTGTATTACACTTTGCTACAGCATTAAGTACTTTAGTTGTATTTAGAAAAGAAGTTGCTGAAATTTTTAAAGGATTATTTCAATTTAAATGGAATGAAGAGATGAAATTTTCTTTAAAAATTATTCTTTCTATGATTCCTGCAGTAATTATCGGATTGCTTTTTGAAGAACAATTAGAGTCTTTTTTTGGAGGAAAAATACTATTTGTAGGTATTATGTTGTTAGTAACAGCTGCGCTACTTTTATTAGCTGACAAAGCGAAAAACACCTCTAAAGACGTTTCTTTTTCTAATTCAGTAATTATTGGTATTTCACAAGCAATAGCAATGTTACCAGGTATTTCTAGATCGGGAGCAACCATATCAACTTCGGTATTATTAGGTGTAGATCGTACTAAAGCGGCTCGTTTTTCATTTTTAATGGTAGTACCTCTTATTTTCGGAAAAATAGCTAAAGACTTATTAAGCGGAGATATTAACTTTCAATCATCTGAAATCGCACCTATATCTGCTGGATTTATTGCGGCGTTTTTAGCTGGTTTATTAGCTTGTAACTGGATGATAGCTTTAGTCAAAAAAAGCAAATTATCTTATTTTTCTATTTATTGCGCCGTAGTAGGTTTAATTGCTATCGGATATTCTTTATTAAGCTAATATGAAAACAGCGGACGATTACAAAAACGGACAAGTTTTATTAATTGATAAACCTTTAGAATGGACTTCTTTTCAGGTAGTAAATAAACTACGTTGGCATATTCGCAAACATTTTAATATTAAAAAAATAAAAGTAGGACACGCCGGAACATTAGATCCGTTAGCTACTGGGTTATTGATTATCTGCACAGGTAAACAAACAAAAAACATTAACGAATATCAAGGTCAAATTAAAGAATACACAGGTACATTTGTTTTAGGTGCAACAACACCTAGTTACGATTTAGAAACTGAAGTAAACGAAACTTTTCCTACCGAACATATTACCGAAGATTTACTACATAAAACCACCGAACAGTTTACCGGTAAGATTCAGCAAAAACCACCTATTTTTTCTGCAATAAAAAAAGACGGAAAACGCTTATACGAATTAGCAAGAAAAGGTGAAACTACCGAAATTAAAGCCCGTGAAGTAGAAGTGAATACTTTCGAAATTACTAAAGTTGATTTACCAAAAGTAGAGTTTAGAATTGTTTGTAGTAAAGGAACTTATATCCGTTCTATTGCGAATGACTATGGAGAAGCTTTAAACTCCGGTGCACATTTATCAGTTTTAAGAAGAACAAAAATTGGTGATTACTCAGTTAATAATGCGTTAAATGTTGATAATTTTATAAAATCTTTAGAAGTGGAATAGTTTTTGCCTTAATGTGCTAAAATTATTTACCACTTACTATGAAAAAACTACTACTATTAACCACAGTAATACTACTCTTTAACTTTAAAACAAACGCTCAAGAAAAACGTCCTTTTTTTACAGGAGCCTTAAATTTTACTTTCGCTTTAAATGAAAATTACGTTTTATTTGAACCTGATGACGATGAGGAACTTCTAGAATTTTCTGCACTAATGACTCGTTTTGGTATTGGATATCAGTTTGATAAAAAATGGGCTGGAATTCTTAATATTGGTTATGATCATCATACTAGATTCGACATTAATGCAATACCAATGTTTGGAACCTTACGTTATAATATTTCTGAAGATGGTTACGATAGTTTTTTTACACAAGCTAGCTTTGGTAATTTATGGAGACCTTCTAACAAATATGAAAACGGAAAATACTATGCATTTGGTATAGGAGCACAAATTGGTGGCTCAAAAAGATGGCATGCAGTTGTACATTTAGATTTTCACAGAAAAAAAATCAGTAATTTTAAAAACGGTAATCTAGATAGTGTATCGCTAGGTATTGGGTTTAGCTTTTTTTAAGAAAAACAAAGATTGTTGATTTTATTGAGAAATTACCTGTGTCTAGAAAATGTTGAGAAATCTATATTAAAATCTGAAAATAAATAATAAAAAACACTAAGTACTATAAATGTGATAATCAACAAAGCTATTGTGCTTTTTTGCTTGCTCTTTTTAGCTTCAATTCTAATTTTCTCTTTTAATTTTTTAAGCTCTTCTTTTTATAATTTTTTAAAGCTGAGTTCAGAATTTGAATTACTTAACTTTATAGATTTTTTATAATTCTTTCTTCTATCTATTAAATTTTGAGTGTTTTTTTGCAGTATTTTATTTACCGCATTCATATGCCCTGTTCCTGCCATAATCTTTATTTATTTGACGCAGAAAAACAAAATTGTTACAAAAATCGATTATACCAACTGTCTGTAATTGGAACTTCCCAATAATTTTCTAATTCAAATTTTGATTGAATTAAATTATCAAAAATTATTGTTTTTCCGGTTACAGCCTTGTTTTTAATTAACTTTTTAAAGTCTTTTAACTCTTTGTACTGGGTATATTCTCCTTGCTTAAAACACACATTCATTTTATCTAACAATTCAACATCGTATTCTTGTTGTAACTGTAAAATAAATGCTACTTGAGCATCAATATCTGCATTTGTTAATTCAGAATTATCTTCAGCTAAAAAAACAATAAATCGATTGTATAAAAATTGAAATGACGCTTTAA
>JAHDHE010000067.1 GCA_020631475.1 Tenacibaculum sp.
TAAGTTTCAATCGCAACAAAATCCATTTGGAATTCTTTTTCATTCTAAAGCTATAGAGCGTTTAATTACAAATGCAATCAATAAAAAAGAATATACCGAAGATGATGTTTTTTTTCACAACGAACGCTGGCATTGTTTCGAAACACATTCTAATTTAAGTTCTAACCATAAAGAAGATTTATTAAAAAAATTAAATACTGCAGTACAAATAACAAATAAGAAAATACATGATGCTACACACCTTGTAATTACCCTGGGAACCTCTTGGGTGTACAGAGAAATTTCTTCTGACACTATTGTTGCAAATTGCCATAAAATTCCGCAGAAAAAGTTTTTAAAAGAAATTTTATCTATTGAAGATATTACGGAAAGCTTAGAAGCTATTATTAGTTTAGTAAAATCAGTTAATTCTAAAATCAATATCCTATTCACAGTATCACCTGTTCGTCATATTAAAGATGGATTTGTAGAAAACCAACAAAGTAAAGCACATCTACTTACCGCTATTCATCAAGTTATAGAACCAAGAAAAAACATTCATTATTTCCCTTCATATGAAATTATGATGGATGAATTACGTGATTATCGATTTTATGCTGAAGATATGATTCACCCAAACGAAACAGCTATAAACTACATCTGGGAAAAATTTTCTGATGTTTGGATTTCAGAAAACTCACAGCAAACTATGAAAAAAGTGAAGGTTATTCAAAAAGGATTAACACACCGTTCGTTTAATCCAAATTCTGAACAGCATCAATTATTCTTAAAAAATCTTGAAGAAAAAAAGGAAACACTTGTTAAAGTATTTCCTTTTATGAATTTTTAAGTAGTTAAATAATTTACTTAACCAAATATTGATCTACGTTTTGCCAAGGACCTCCGTTAATTACATCAATTCCATGATTTGATAAAAACTGAGTTGCTTGCCCGCTTCTACCACCACTTTTACAAACTGCAATTACTGGCTTATTCCAAGACTTAATCTCTTCTACATTTAAAGGAATTACTGTTAAAACAATATGCTTTGCTCCATCTGAATGACCTTCGTTCCATTCTGCTAAAGTTCTAACATCTAAAACAACTGCTCCTTTATTTAAATATTCTTGTATTTCGCTATTCATGTTCTTCTTTCTAAATAAATTAAATAATCCCATTTGTGTTGTTAATTATGAGATAGCAAATTTAATCCGTTTTCTATTAATGATTTGTAACTCTTGTTACTTTTTAAATTCTCCATATAAATGTTCAATTCTGTTTGAATAGAATACTTATTTATGATTGATAATTCTAATAGTTCTAAAGGCAATAACCAATCATTCTTATACTCATTTTGTAACTTTAAGAAAACATCTTTTACCTTCTCTTCTGAAGCTTTATTTTCTTCTCGCATTACTCTTACTTCACCGTATAATTTATACAACTCTTTTTCAGCTTCAGAATAATTAATTTTATGTGTTTTTGTTTCAGAAACCTTTCCTATATCTCCAAAAGAATTAACATCTGCTGGTCCTGAGTATGCTGCTTTAATTTTTTTACCAACTGCCATATCGTAAATTCCCCAATCTGGATGAAATAATACTTTATCTCCATGAGTTACTGTACAATTTTTAAAGGATACCAACTGAATTCTCCCTCTTAAATCTCTTGTTCCTGTAATAACTTCTCCTACAACTTTTATTCCTCCTTCAAAATTAAGTTGCACTTGTTTACCTTCATAAATTCCGTATGCTTCTAAATCACGCGGACTCATATCTTCAATCGGCAAATTAATTCCTTTTAGCTTACCAATAGGGCTTCCAAAACCTTCTGCGTGATATTCAATTCCATGCCCTATTAATTCTTTATCTCTATTTGCAAGAGCTGTTGGTCCGGTTGTTTGAATATATATAGCGTTATTTTTCTCGTCTTTAATTATATTCGTAAAAACACCCGAAACCTGTAAACCTGTACTTAACTCTAGTGTTCCAAGGTTTTTAGAATCTATTAATTTTTCAACTCCTTTTAAACCACCTGTTCTAAGCGCCATGGTATTTGCAAACTCGTTTAGCACTAAACTTAAATGCGAAAAATTAGGCGTTACAAATAACTGAGGTTGTGGCTTCGTAATATCAAAACTCACATTGGCTGCTTCAATAGAATATGGTACTTTTTTTACCTCATCTTGCATACACCATTTACTCTCTCCTATGGACGATAACAAACCTGCTCCATAAATTTTAGGTTCATTAAGCGTTCCTATCAAACCGTACTCAACAGTCCACCAGTGTAAATTTCTAATCTGAGCCATTTCAGATAACTCATCCATATTATCTTGCAACCATTCTACTTTTTCTTGTGCTTCGTTTATTTCTTTTTCAGTTGAATTAGGATTCTCTTTTAAAATAGATAGTAAACGAATTGCCTCATACATTTCATAATCTTTTGATGACGAAATTGCTTTCGATCCTATTTCACCAAATCGACGTAAATATTCTGAATATTCTGGATTTGCTATAATCGGCGCATGACCTGCAGCCTCATGAATAATATCTGGTGCTGGAGTATATTTAATGTGATCTATCGTACGCATATCTGAAGCAATCACCAAAACATTATATGCTTGAAACTCCATAAATGCATTTGGCGGAATAAATCCATCAACCGAAACTGCTGCCCAACCAATTTCTTTTAAAATCCGATTCATTCCTTCCATATAAGGAATACTATCAACAGAAATACCTGTTTTTTCTAAACCTTTTATATAAGAAGTATGTGCTACCTTACCTAAATAATCAACATTCATACGCATAACATAACGCCAAACAGCTTGATTTTGTGCTGTATATTCGTGATAAGGCTGTTTTACTACAAATTTATGTAAGTGTTTGGGTAATTTTTTAGTGACATCATTTAGTTCAAAATGAGATTCCATATAGTTGCTTGTTTTGTTGGGTAAATTTAAGTTTTTTATGCTTCACAAAAAATCAATATTCGTTAAATTATAATATTTAGTATCTTTACATTTATCACAAAAAATAACATGAGAAATCGCGGAGGTTTTAAAATTAGACTTTTAATTGGTCTTGCCATAGTAGCATTTGCCTACTTAAAAAAATGTAGCCAACAAGAAGTAAATAAATACACAGGAAAAACACAGGCTGTAAGTTTATCTCCCGAACAAGAAATAGCTATTGGCTTACAACAAGCACCTTCTATGTCACAACAACATGGCGGTTTATTACCTAATGATAATGCTCAAGCTTTAGTTGACAAAGTTGGTCAAAAATTAGTAGACAACACAGTAGCAAAACAATCTGGTTATAAATATGATTTTCATTTACTACGTGATGACAGAGCCATAAATGCTTTTGCTTTGCCTGGTGGACAAATTTTTATTACCTATGCTTTATTTTCTAAACTAAAAAACGAAGATCAACTAGCTGGTGTTTTAGGACACGAAATAGGACATGTTTTAGGTAAACATTCAAATGAAAGAATTACCAATGCTAATTTTTGGAAACTACTAACAATGGGAGCTTCTGTAGGGGCAGATTTAGGGCAGTTAGCGCAAGGAATCGGACAACAAACTTTATTAAAAAACGGACGTGGTGATGAATTAGAAAGTGACGAGTTGGGTGTAAAACTAATGATTGATGCTGGCTACAACCCAGAAAGTTTAATTGGAGTCATGGAAATTTTAAAACAAGCTGCAGGACCCAATAGAGTTCCTGAATTTCAAAGTACGCACCCAGATCCTGAAAATAGGATAGAAAAAATTAAAGAAGCGATTCGTAAGTACAGAAAATAATGAAGGAAAGAGCTTTATTGATATTAAGTTTTATTTTTTCTTTAGTATTATTTACTTTTTCAGCAGATCCTACTTTAAATTTCCTGAATGTTAAAATTTCATTTTCATTAGCAATATTCTCTGGATTTTCCAGTAATGAAAATTATATAACTACAGCTTTTATTAGTTATATCTTTTTACTGTTGTTCTCGTTTGTTTTATGGAAAAAATCGAATAATAAAAACTTAATATTAATTTTAGTCGCACTATCAATACTTGGGTTTTTATTTGAATTGTATTCAATTTCGAAAATTTCATCCAACTCTTTTAGTGGTCAGCGTTTAAGAATGGGAGTTGCACTAAGTTTATTAGGTTTATCTATCTTACATAAAACTCAAAAAAGCTAAAACCAAACTGTAACATTAACAACAAATAAGCTACTAATAAGTATAACTTTAAATTATTAGCTATGGGATTTGGAGGTGCAGTTTCTGCGATGATTACCAGTTTAAAAAACAACAAAAGAAATCGTACTAGTACTTTTGATAAACTAGAACGTTTTCAAAAAGAAGACAATGATAAATTATATTTTAAAAATACCGCTTCGGCAGAAGATTTATTAAAAATTAAGCTTAAACTTAAAAAGGAAAACAAAATTCTTTTAATCAAAAATTGTGTTCTTATTACTATAGGATTCATTATTATTTACTTCTTAATCGGTTTCGTTATTTTTTAAAAAATCACCAAAAATCTTTCTTATTTTTGTTCATCAACACACAACAAATGAACAAGAAAGTAATTTTAATGATACTCGATGGTTGGGGAATTACCCAAGACCCAAAAGTATCAGCTATATATAATGCTAAAACTCCATATATAAATTCGTTATACGACAAATTTCCACATGCAGAATTACGTACCGATGGTGAACATGTAGGTTTACCTGAAGGACAAATGGGAAACTCAGAAGTTGGGCATATGAATTTAGGTGCTGGTAGAATTGTATACCAGAATTTAGCAAAAATAAATAAGGCTATTAAAGACGGTTCTTTAGCTCAAGAAACGGAATTACTCAACGCTTTCGAGTACGCTAAGAAAAATAACAAAAACGTTCATTTTTTAGGGTTGGTTTCTAATGGTGGAATACACTCACACATCAATCATTTAAAAGGACTACTTGATGCAGCTAATAACCATGGTTTAAAAGATGTTTTTTTACATGCTTTTACTGATGGACGTGATTGTGATCCGAAATCTGGAAAATATTTCATCAACGATATTCGAGAGCACATGCAAAAAACTACTGGAGAGCTAGCCTCAATTACCGGTCGTTATTATGCGATGGATCGTGATAATCGTTGGGAGCGTGTTCAATTAGCTTATGATGCTTTAGTTAACGGAAAAGGTTCTTTATCAACCAACGCCACCGAAAGCATTCAACAAATTTATGATAACAGTGTTACCGATGAATTCATCAAGCCAGTAATTATGACTGATGAAAACAATCAACCTAAAACAACTATTAAAAAAGATGATGTTGTTATTTTCTTTAATTTTAGAACTGATAGAGGTCGTCAGTTAACCGAAGCTTTACATCAAAAAGATTTTATTGAATTTAACATGAAAAAACTTCCGTTGTATTTTGTTACCATGACAAACTATGATGAAACTTTTAAAAACATTAATGTTATTTACAATAGTAATAATATTGAAAACACTTTGGGTGAAGTTTTAGAAGTTGCTAATAAAAAACAAATCAGAATTGCTGAAACTGAAAAATATCCACATGTAACATTTTTCTTTTCTGGTGGAAGAGAGCAAGAATTTAAAGGTGAAAAACGCTTATTATGTCCTTCACCGAAAGTAGCGACTTACGATTTAAAACCAGAAATGAGTGCTTACGAAATCCGTGATGCAATTGTTCCTGAGTTAAAAAACGGAGAAGTAGATTTTGTGTGTTTAAACTTTGCTAACGGAGATATGGTAGGTCATACTGGTGTTTTTGAAGCGGCGGTTAAAGCTTGTGAAACGGTAGATAATTGTGTGAAAGATGTAATTTCAACCGCTTTAAAAAACGATTACACTACGATTTTAATTGCAGATCATGGAAATTGTGAAACGATGATTAACCCTGATGGATCACCACATACGGCACATACCACGAACCCTGTACCGATGATTTTAATCGACAACGATTTAAAATCAATAAAAAATGGTGTTTTAGGTGATATTGCTCCGACTGTTTTACGACTAATGGGAATAAATCAACCTAAAGAAATGACTCAACACTCACTTATTTAAAACACTAACAATGAAAAAAATCACATATATATTTATTGCTCTTTTAATCGCGTCATGTGCAACTACACCAAAGCAACCTGCAGTAAAAGGTAAAGACGGAAACTTAGTAGGAATTGCTACTAAAAAAGATTTTCAACAAGAACCATACGGATCAGAGTGGTTTAACGATTTTTACACCTATTACGAAACTGATAAAGATATTCTAGAAAAGTTAAAACCTTATTTAAAAGATGTAAAAATTAAAGGTTTTATGGGAACATGGTGTGGAGATAGTAAACGTGAAGTTCCTAATTTTTACAAAATATTAGATGAAGCTGACTTTAATTACAAAAACCTTGAATTAGTAACCGTAAATAGATCAAAAAAAGCCAACGGATTAGAAGAAGGATTTAACGTATTAAGAGTTCCTACTTTTATCTTTTATAAAAACGGAAAGGAAATTGGGCGTTTTGTTG
>JAHDHE010000007.1 GCA_020631475.1 Tenacibaculum sp.
TAGACTTAGGATCTAGTGCCGTGAGGTGTGAGAGTTCGAGTCTCTCCGCCCGTACAGAATAAAACTGTTATTCCTTTATTTAATAAGGGTTTGACAGTTTTTTTATTTTTATTTTCCCCACAAATTCCCCTAAACATGTTTTTTTATAAAATTATATCTTATCAATAAGATAATTTTTTATTTAGATATAATATAATGAATTAGCATTTTTAATAAGGGGTATACAAGAAAAAAATAAATAGAGAGGGGTGGTTGTTTGTAGGTACTATCTCGGTCTTTTTACAAACTCTAATTTCATAATAATTTACGTTTTGTATATAATAGTTTAATTATTCGAAGATGTTATATTTGAAGTAAAAATAAGAAATGAAAGAAAAAGATTCTTTACAAGATAGTTTTAATGAGACTATGAATGAAATAGATAATATTTTTAAAAATTTCAATAAAGAAATAGACGAGATATATACAAAGCACACGAAAGATGAAAACATCGAAAGTGAAGGGGTAAATTTAAATTATTTCAATTACATAGCACAAAATATAAAAGACAATAATAGCAGAATGGTTAAAAATTCATTTGGGATGCTTATATGTTTTGTAATCTATTTTTTAATTGATAACAAGAAAGTTGACTCAGAAATAGAGGTGTTGTTTATAAAAATTAGTGATACTAACATTTTACTTAGCTTTATTCCTATCTGCTTCACATTTCTTTTCCTGAAAAACGTTACTATTTACATAAATAATAAGTTTTTAATTTTATTGTTTGAAAAAGTATCAAAGAATCTTTTTAAGTTAGGTAAATACTCTTATACAAGAAAGATTATCAATCCCTATTTTTTCTTTGATAATATTGTCTTACATCAATTTAGAGATTATGAAATTAAAAGTTGGATTAAATTCCCATTAAAATTTATAACTGTAATTTGTTTGGTATTTTTCCCTCTGATTTTTTTAGGTTATTCAATTTACAGGATATGCGTAGATAATTATTTTGAGTTTACACCTGTGGTTTCAATCCTTTTGATATGTGTATTGTTTTTTGGAGCATTGATACATTTTGGAGCAGGAAATAACAAGATTAAAGAGTATAGAGAGAGACTAAAAGAAGAGGGGGAATAATTTACGTTTTATATATAATGTTTTACTTGTTTGAATTAAAGGCATTTCTTTTTTTATAAAAACAACCCTTATTTTGTGTGTTATTAGCTCCCTTCTTGGTTTAAATATTTTGATTATATTGTTATCTCAAAGATTGCTTGTTTCTTAAAGTCATAAGATTCAATGTTTATTTATTAACTAACCCCCGCCTAAATTAACTATGGAGTTAAAGAATATTATTTTACATCAAATTATTAGAGAAGAAGGTTCTAAACCAATTTTAAACTTATCTGAAACCACACTTCCTATAGATAACGAAATTGTTATTGAATTTGTTTCTGAATTTTTAAAAACATATAATAAAAGAAGACCTACCTACGGTAGTTTTATGGAAGATGAGAAAGAGTATCCATTTCAGAAAATTACTAAGGAATACCTAAATAAGGAACTACCTTTTGTTGAATATACTAATTCAGCTATGGAATTATTAAAAATTTCCATTAACAGACCCTTTACAAAGGGAGGATATGTAGTGTTTTTCCATTATATTGAAAATCAATCAGATTTTATTGTCACGACAATGTTGGATAATTCTGCTCAATTCGCAGTAGTTGAAGAAACTTTAGGGTTGCAAAAACTGAAAGTTTTAAATCTTGATGAATTGGTTAGGGCAAATAGGGTGAATGTTAAAAAATGGACTGAAGGTGATGACTCTTATCTAACGTTCATAAAAGGTAAAAGAAACGTTTCACAATTCTTTCAAGAGTTTATCGGGAATACTGATTTGACTTCTGCAAAGAAGAATGCAAACTATTTGAATAAAGCTATAAAATCTTACATGCGAGACAAAAAGTATTCTTATGAGGAGCAATCAAATTGCCTTAAAGGCATTCAAGAATATGTATATAAACAAATTAATAATAGAGAGGATATTGATATAATGTCTATATCTTCTATTTTAAATTCCGAAGAGCCTGAAGATTTTAAAGATTTTACTATAATAAATGATTTGCCTGTAAGTGGGAGGTTTAGAGCGGAGCTTAAAAAAGATTTCGATTTTTTGTATAGAGGAGTTGTAAGAGGAAACGGGTTTAAGTTGTTTTTTGAAAGGTCTTTAGTTAAAAGCGGAGGAATCGTACGTAGAAAAAATGATATTATTATTAAAAATGTAGACGAAGAATATTTGAATCAGGAGTTTGGCAATATTGATGGATAAGCTAAAATTAATAATAAACCTAAAAAAGAGACTGCAAAACACCAAAGATACTGATAAAGGTTTTTTGGGTGATTTACTCAACGTGAATATAGGTGATTTAAAAATTTTAAAAGATTTATCTTTTCATGTACACGAGATTGTAAGTTTATCAGATAATAGTTATTTAGACATTAATATAGACAAGTTTATAGGGCAAAATGTTAGAATTGAGATTCATTATGGAGATTTAAATTTTTATGTAAGGTTTAATGATTTTATTAAAGGAAATAAATTAAGAATCAACTTTACACCTTATTATATTGAAGAGATAGATTATCTTTCACTAAGCGAGGAAAAGCCAAAATTAATTTCAGGCTATTTAGAAAACTTAAAATTAATTTCTTTTTTAAGGAATGTTTCTGATTATGAAAGAGAATTTGACAATAATGACATTGAGTTTTTTTTCTATGAAGCAGAGAAAGGAATTAAATTAAAAGTAAATTATAATTCTGAAGACTTAAATTTCGATGAATTAAATTCAATTGAAAAATTAAAAGACGAATTTGATAACAAGCATGATAGCGAAGAAAGGCTTCAGCTTTTTAAAAACGAATTAATCTCAATACTTAGAGATAATGATGAATTATATTCTACACTTATTGCTAAATGGGATTTGTTGGTAAGTAATTATAGGAAAAGTTATCAATTATATTTAGCAGGTTTTTCCTTTGAGAAGATTAAAACAAGTACCTTCAGTTACTTCCACCAATTTACTGATAGAATTTATTTAACAATAAACAAATCAGCTAACTATATATTTGCTTTACCTGTTTCTTACATATTGCTAATAAGGTATTTTGATTATAATGGAGGCAGTATAATGAGGGATTTTTTAATGTTGTTAATAGGGGTTAGTTTCTTTCTTTTAATTTGGTTTGTAGCTTTTAGGAACTTGTCGGATTCTATAGAGCAAATTAAAAATGATATATCAGATTTCAAAAGTAGAATTACCGATGTAGAAAGCTTGAGTGAAGTTATTGATAAATTAGATACAATGGAAAATGATGTAATGAACTCTCAAGCTAAAAAGTTAGATTTAGCAAAAGGAATAACTATAGCCGTATTTGTTATTATGATTTTTACTTTTTTTTACATTTATGGTAATCAAATTATATGCAATTTAAAGTGTTTAATAAAGCATTAATTAACAATCTCAATATAAATTAGTTTTAACTACCCTATTAACCCCCAAAAAGTTATGTTAAAAAGTTTAGGAGGCTTTCTGCTTAGTATTGTGGCTGCTTCTGCTGTTGCCCTTTTTAAGTTTTATTGTATAGATAAAAAGCATTTTGTTTCAAAGAAAGAGGAGCAATATGTGGTTGACACATATAGAGTTAGTAATAAAATAGTTTCAAGAATTATAAAAAACTCAGAGGGAATTGATGAATATGCTAAATCTACCTACTATGTTAACCCTATAGAACTATCAAGTAAATTAAACTCGTTAAATAGTGATATTGAAAAATATTATGACATCTACTCTGAAATAGAATCCTTTGTTACCGACAGTTTAATAAGAGTTGATTCTGAAGAACTAAAAAATTATTTGTCTAAGGTGCAGAATTCAAACAGAGATTATCTTTATTGTAAAAAAATATTAGAAGAAAATAGCAAGGCTTTGTGTTTTTATAAAGATAACAGAGAAAATATAAAAAGAAGAAAGCTTATACTTAAAGCTTTAATAGAGGAAGAAAACAAGATTAGAAATATTTACCCTAAAATTATTAAAAACTTAAAAATAATAAAAACCAATTTAGTATTGTCAAATTCTAAATTTTTAGGGATTCACAGAGGGAAAATTAAAAGAGATAAGGTTGAAGATTTTTTTTATTATGGAGCAGAAGATGAAACACCGTTTTTAACAGCTAAAAACCAAACAGGTCATTCTTTACCTAATTTATTTATAGCAGATTCCATTAGTAAAAGAGAAAATAATTTAATTAAAAATCGAATTTTAATTAAATCCCTGCCTAAATGTTTTGAATATTAAAAATTAAAAAACTCCTCTACAGGAACTGATAAAACTTTTGAAACTTCTTTTAATTTAATTACCGTAGTATTGGTTAAACCTCTTTCAATTCTGCTTATATGGGAGACATCTGAATCAATGTCTATAGCTAATTTCGCTTGAGAGTAATTTTTGGATTTACGGATTTTGCGGAAGTTCTTTCCGAATAAAATTAGAAACTCTTTTTTTTCTGACTCTTCCACATTCAAAATTGTGGAATTCTTGAATAATTAATATAGGCTTATAGTCCTATATTTGATTTTCTTTTATAAATTTGATTTTCAATAATTAAAAAATACTACTATGAAAAAAATATTACTTCTTTTATTAATTTCTACTACAAACCTAATTGCTCAGTCTAATTTTGATAAAGGTTATGAAAAGGGTTATAAAGAAGGGTTTTGTTATCAGGTAAATGGTTGTTTGCCTCCAATCCCTCCAATAGCACCTTTACCAAATATAAATGAAAGGAATACAAGTTTTAAAGATGGGTATCAAAGAGGGTTTTTAGATGGAAATAAAGCAAAATCAAATAAAAGGAATAGTGATTCCTTTAATAGAAGTACTCCTCGAAAATACCCTGATTACATAGAGCCTTTTGATTTTTCTTTAATAGAAAAAGGGTTGAAATATAGGCAACAAAGATATGATAGACAAAAAAGAAGTTTAATTAAAAGGAAAGAGGCTGATTTGTATCTAACTTGTCAGAATAGCATTGAGACTTACAATAAGACAAAACAATTTTTATCCGACTACAAAGACAAAGTTTTAGATTTAGAAATACTTGAATCTGTTATGGGGGTTTTATATGACCCTACAAAGATTATAAATAAACATATAAAACGAGGAGTAGAAGATTTGCGAGATGCGGATTTATTAATTTATGAGCTTAAAGAGAATGATAAGATGATAAAAGAGAGAGTTATTGCGAAAGCAAGTGAAATTGTAGGTTGGTTTGTTGATAATCCAAATACATATATCATTGGAACTTTTAAGTCAAGTAATAAAAGTGAATATTCTTATAACTTTAAAACTAAGCGGTATAAAAAAGATACAAGTATACAGTTAAGTACAAAGTTTTTGTTTGAGAAAAATATGTTAGCAATATTTTATAATGACAAAGCTAAGGTTTTATTTGTTGGCTTATCTACAAACGAAATAAAGAGAGGAGAGGTTCTTGAAGATGGTCATGGAGGAATTATAGTTTATGATAAGAAAGAAAAAGCCTTATATAGATTTTTTGATAGAGATATAAATACTAATCAATTCAAGAAAAAAACAACTTATCATAATTTGATTAAATTATAATAATGATTTTACACATTCCGCACTCTTCAATTGACTTTCCAAATAAAAATGGATTTGTTATTTCTGAAGAAGAGTTAAGTCAAGAAGTTTTAAAACTAACAGATTGGTACACAGATGAGTTATTTGAGTCTAAAAAATGGGAATCAGTAAAAGCAGGTTTTTCAAGAATATTCTGTGATACAGAAAGATTTTCAGATAATTCTAAAGAAGTAATGTTTAAGCATGGAATGGGAGTGTTGTATGAGAAAAGCGATGATGGAAGCCCAATTCGAATCGTTACTGAGGAGTTGAGAGAAAATATTCTTGAAAGCTATTATTGGAAACATCATAAAAATCTAAATAAAGCCGTTTTAAGAGAGTTAAACAATTTTGAAAAGTGTTTGATTGTAGATTGTCATTCTTTTCCTGATACACCTTTAAAAAGAGACTTAGACCAATCTTTAAATCGTCCTGATTTTAATATTGGAACAGATAGTTTTCACACCCCAAAAAAACTCATAGATGCTTCAATTGATTTTTTCAAATCAAAAGGCTTTAGTCTTGGTGTTGACGAACCTTATAGTGGGTCTATTGTCCCAATGAATTTTTATCAAAAAGATAAAAGAGTTAGTTCAATTATGTTGGAGATTAATAGGAAACTGTATTTAGAAGATAAAACCAACATTAAATCTAAAGGTTTTGAGGAAATAAAATCAGTAACACAAGAATTTATTAGATTTATGGACTCTGTTTATTATGAAGATAACTACAATAAAACCTTTTAAGGCAATTGTAAATATTGGTTTGGAGTATGGGTATTCTCACAAACCAATACAAAAGAATGAAATATTGGAGTCTATTTCTAAATATCAAAAAAAACTTGTGTTAGAAGAAGGGTTTTATTTGAGTTGTTCAGTAGTAGATTCTTTAATAGTTTTAAATAATCAAAGAGAAAAACATTTAAAATTAGAGTTTATTAACTATCCAAAATTTCCAACAAAGGAAAATACTCTAAAGAATTACATTGAAAAATTGACCTTTTTTCTGATGAAGGAGTTTCACCAAAATAGGGTAGTAATAGAATATTTAGATGAAACTAAGATGATAGAATTTAGTAATGATATTGATGAAAGGATAAATAAAAAGACCTAAGTTAATTTATCAGGTCTCTTATATTATCCAAACTCTGATTGTATTTGTTTTGGGACTTTTTTATATTACTACAGTTGCTGATTTTTCCCATTTTAAGCTATCAATTGATTTTCAAAATATTTATTACCACAAAACATTAATTCTTCAAATTTAGATTTAAACTTTTCTAACACATAATTTCTTTTTTTACTTAAGTGATATTTATCCACTAACTTTAAAAATCTTTTTTTGTGTAAGTGTTTTACATTTTTAGAATAGTTTTTTCTTAAATCAATCCAATAATTTGGGTTCGTACATTTGATAAAAAAATCTTTTTCCTTAGCATCCATTTTTAAACTCCCTTTATAATCATCAACAATGATGATTTTTTCTATTTTTTTCATAAAATCATTATATACATTATTGAGTACAGATTTATTATGTAAATCTTTAATGTTATATACCCCCATTTTTTGAATCAATCTTCTTGATTTATACTTTACTTCTACCCTAAGAATATTAACATTATCTCCCTTTAGCCCATACTGTAAAGATTTATTGTAAATTTTTATCTCATATTCTTTCAATGAGAATTTTATAATCTTTTCTCTTTTCTTGTACTTTGGGTCGTAGCAAGGAGAGTTATAATTATATAGCAATACATTATCTTCGATAAAATCTGTAGGGTCAAAATCTAACTTGATATTGAATCCAAATTCAAATCTTGTTAAATAGGTATTATCTAAGGAGTATCCCAATTTATATTCTAAATCATTACAAGCATCAATAAAATTACAATAACTGAAATCATTGTAATTTTGATTTTCATCGTTGATAGTATTATTAAAAAACTTATGTATAGAATTTTCTATACAAGCATTTTTTTCCGTAATATTAACTCTTAAGTTATGTATTTCAGTTCTTATGGGATATACTAATTTGTCGTATTTATAAAGATATTTAGAGTTTAAACTTTCAAAGTTTTTAATTTTTGCATTTTTTTCAAACGAACCTTTATCTGTAAAATATATCTTAATTAAATCTATCATAGTTTTATTTTTTAAAATTAATAACATCGCTTTTCTTGTATCTAACTAACCTTCCTTTTCTGTTTGGTGTTAGAATTTTCTTTTTTTCCCAATTCCATAGTGTAGTTGAGCAACACTTCAGTAATTCACAAGCTTCATCTTTAGTGAGAAACTCTTCTTCTTCTTGATTTGAAAATTTACCATTTAATAGCTTTTCAAATTCTTTCTTTATTCCTGATAAAATTAAGTCAGTCAAATCTTCAGGAGTTGTTTCAATTAAAATTTTTTGCATCATATTGTATATGTTTAAATTAATATGTTACAAACATCAAGAAGCGGAATTTTTGATTTTTATAAAAATTAAAAAACTTACAAAATACTGATAATTAGATTTTTACAAGTTTGTTTTGAGTAGGGTGTAAAGAGGGGAAAGAGCGGAAAAAGCGGAAACGATAAGTTAAAAGTAGATTTCTTCTATTGTAGTTAAATTGTCTGTGTTAAAACCGTAATTTTTTATTGTTTTTAGTACCATATCTTTTTTGTGAAATGGGTATCTTTTGCTGTTTTTGTTGTTTTTATATTTATAGTAATCTCTAAACACCTTTATTTTAATTTTATTTGATTCAAAATAATTAAGATGAGTTTCTAAAACGTTATAACTTTTAATTGTTTCAAGGTTGAGTTTTTTTATTTTGGATAAAAATTCAAAATAACCAATATAGTAGCAAAATGTGAATAAAGAAGATTGGGTAGAGAAAGGTATAGTTGGGAACGATAGGGTTTTAAAATCTTTTCTACTGATGGTAGCAAGAATTGTATTTGTCTCTTCTTCTGAAAATTTTCTTTTTAGGAAAGAGTATAGTTCATTTTCTTTAGCCCAATCTTTAAGCCTGTTAAATTCTTTTTTTTCAGTATTTATTTTTTGTATTTCTTCACTATCTAATTTTGAAAAATCTACATTTCCATTGTTGATATTGTCGCTTATCCAATCATGTACGAAATTGAGATGAATACCTTTAGTTATTTTATTTTCAAATTTAAGTGAATAGTTTTTGAATAGATTTTCGAGTTCTTCTTTTGTAGAAAGAAGTTTTATCAATGATATTACATTGTCTCTTGTAGAGAAAGTTAAGCTGTTGTTTAATTTATTTTGCTTACCTGAAATGTGAATGGGATTGTTTAAGTATGATTTTACAAGTTTATTTTGATAAGTTTCAATAATCGTATGTTTTTGGATTTTGGCAAAGCCTAAAGAGTGTTTTTTTGCATTATCTATGCTTTGCTTAATTTTAGAGACTGTTTTATTAAACTTAGTTAATGCTCTTTTTTGCATTACATCATTAAAGTAATAAAAATAAACTATAGGTATTGAAGTTTTATTGATTGAGAATAGATGAATGTAAGTGTCAAGTATATTGATTGAATCATCTAAGTTTTCAATGTCGTAATGATTATTGTATTTGTAGAATATCTCAGCTATATTTTTTTGGATGGCTAAAGAAAAAGGAAATTCATCAAATTCTTTTTTCGATGTGCCTTTTATATTTAGATGATTTGATAAAAATGTCTCATCTCCTTCTATTAATATTTCATTTACTTTAGCAATAGATTTGTAAATATTGTTTGTGTCAAAATCATTAAATTTATTGTAGTCTTCTGATTGGAAATTATATTCAAATTCCTTAGAATAGACAAAATAAAACATACAAATGTCTGTTATTATATCTAATTCGCTTATGTTTTTCATAGTGTTTAGTAATTAGATTTTTTCCAAAAATCTCTCATTTTAATGGCATATTCTTTTGGTGTGATTTTTATATATTTTAAAAATTCATGTTCCGTTTTATGACCTGTTACTCTCATTATAGTCATAGTGTCAACTTTACCGTAATGATTAGTCGCAAAACTTCTTCTGCATGTATGACCACTTACTAATTCGTTTTTTGGATATTCACCTCTGATTTTTCTAAATATGTATTTTCCTTTATGTTTTATCTTTACTTTTTTAGCTCCTTCAACTATTTGGTTAATCCCTGATTCAAGGCAAACTTCCTTAACATATTCATTAAATTTTTGGTCGCTTATTTTTCTTGGAAAATTACCATCTCTTTTGTTAAGGATTTGTTGAACTTGGTTGTGAATTGGTATTATTACAGGATAGTCGGTTTTTTTTGTTCTAATTTCAAAGAAATCTTTGTCAATATTAGTCTTATCGAGTTTTAAAAAATCAGAAATTCTTAAACCTGTCCATAAACCGATAATAAGCCAATCACGTGTGTTATCGAGTCTATCATTTTCTGAAAAATCTTGAGAATATATTTCATTGATTTCCGCTTCAGTTAAATAAATGTCAAAGGTCTCGTTGTGTGGTGTGTAAAATTCAGGGAGTTTGAATTCAGGATTTGTCTTAATCCCATTTTTGTCAGCCCTGTTGCAAAATAATTTTATATCATCAATATAGCCGCCAATCGTATTGAAGTTTAAAGCATCTTCTATTTCTAAATAGTCAATAAAATTACGATGAAAACTTAGATTAATGTCAGAAATTTTCAATCTAATGTTTTTGTGTATTTCATAATTAATTATTTTGTTTAGTGTTGATTTATAGTGTTTTATTGTGTCTTTGCTTAAAGGTGTACCGTTTCTGTTTTTTCTTGTTTTTGATTGCTCTATGAATAGTTTTACAAAATCAGTCATAAACCTTTTATAATCATTAGAGTCTTCATTGGCTATTCCAAATGAATTGTTGATACTTTCTTTTAACCAAATTCTATTAATTAGTTGACCATTGGAAAGGTCTTCATTAAAAGCATTAAGAATATGGGTTTTTAAACTATCTAAGCTGTTGTTTATTTTCGTGTAATCAAGAGAGGATGATGATTTGGCTTTCTTCTTTGCTGTACTCCAATCATTCTTATTAATAACAATACCCGTTGATACTTCACAGTCTATATTTTTGTGTCTTAACCTTATATAGATGTTTGTAGGGTTTTTAGTTCCTTTGATTCTGAAATTTATTGTAGCCATATAGCTAAATTAATGATTATCCCCGTATTTTCCCCGAAAAACATGAATAAAAATGAATTTTTTTAAATTAGCTTTTTTAATATTTTGGTTTCTTGTTCTATATTTGTTGGGTTTTTAGAGGGTTTTTGTTTATTCTAATTTAAAGATATTTAATAGGTGTTACTCTCTCCGCCCGTACTGAGTTAATAAAAGCTTCTCAATTTTTGAGAAGCTTTTTTGTTGTTTTAAAATTAAGAGTTTTACCTAAAACTCCAATTTTTATAGTTGGTTGAACTTTCTAATTTATTTTCGATTGTATCTGGTAGTTCAGGAAAAAAATTAATACCAGTTTTTTGTTCAATTTCATCAATAGAAACTACGAAATCATACAAAGGTTTGTTGCTTTCTTTATGCGGAACTAAAAAAGCAATAGCTTTTATTTCTGGTTGTGTGTAATCTAATAAAATTTTGTAAAAATATTTTGGAACTGAAACCTTATCACGACCAATAGTTTTTAAGTTCGATTCTAAAATACCACCAGTAACTACATATAAATGATTGTATTTTTTAGCCCAATACCGAGTTTTTTGCTCTAGCTTGTTCCATATTCCAGCATTAAAATCGTGTTTTTGTGGAGATATGTTAGAAGTATAAAAAGTTTCGTCATGCGCTTTTTTAGAATATCGTTTATCACCTGCAGGACACAAATGACCTTTATCATAACCAGAGTTTTTATAATTTCTCCAATCAGCAGATTTTGTTTTTACTTTTGGGTCACTAATAAAAAAAGGGCGCTTGTGCTTGGTGTAAATAATATCGTTTTTATCTAAGGTGTAAGCTACCCATTCTGCTTGCTCATGTTTTTCGTTATAAGATAATTGATATCCATTGTGTTTAACAATAGCACCAGTAGTTGAAGTTGGTAAATAATCAAAGCTGTCAGAATTGGTAGTGTGCTCAGTTTGAGTTTGAGAAGAAATTTGTGCATTTTCTTTTCGTTGTAGCCACCAGCCAACAATTAAAACTATAATGGTAATAACAAGTTTTATTTTTTTGGAAGTACTCATTAGCTTTTTAGTAGAATCTCTTTAAAGTCTTCAGTTTTTTCTACTTGATTAAAGATTGTTTGAAATTTAGTAGGCGGAACAGTTAATTTTCTTTTTACTAAATCTAACCAAGCGCCATATACAGTTATGATTGCAGATAATTTTCCAGCTTCATTAAAAACTTCATGTTGAATTTTCCAACGCTCATCTTTACTAGATAAACCGATTACTTTAAGGTTTACAGTAATATCTGTTCCCATGTGAATTTCGCGTAAAAACTTGGTGTTTTCTTCAAATAAAATCGGTCCTGTTTTTTCTTTAGTAAAATCTTGTATTGTAATATTATGCTCTTTAAAAAAACGTAGTCTTACTTCTGCTGCATAATCGTTGTATGCAGTATGTCGCATGTGTATATTGGCATCAAAATCTGACCACCTTGTTTTAAATTGTACGCTAAAATTCATGTATATATTTTTTAGCGAAAATACAAATTAAGCTTTAACATCTAAAGCATCACGAAGCGTGTTTCCAATTAACATAAAAGCCATCACCAAACTCATAATTGCTAATCCAGGAATTACTGCTAAAAAAGGTTTACCAAGAATAATATAGTTGTAATGATTTTTAATCATTGCGCCCCAAGAAGGAGTAGGAGGTTGCGCTCCGATACCTAAAAAACTCAATCCACTTTCTATTAAAATTGCAGCAGCAAAATTAGCAGCAGATATTACAATAATCGGGGCTAAAATATTAGGTAAAATATGTTTAAAGATTATTCTGAAATCTGAGAAACCTAATGCTTTTGCTGCTTCAACATATTGTTGTTGTTTGGTAGTAATTACTTGTCCACGAACTACACGAGCAACTTCTACCCACATAGTTAAACCAACAGCAATGAATACTTGCCAAAAGCCTTTGCCTAAAGCTAAAGTAATCGCGATAACTAATAATAATGTTGGGATGGACCAAGTGATGTTTATGATCCACATAATGAAGTTGTCAATTTTTCCACCAAAATATCCTGCTATTGCTCCAATAGGAATTCCTATTAAAAGTGATATGAAAACAGCAATAAAACCGATAAAAAAAGAGATTCTAGCTCCAATTAATAATCTACTTAACAAATCGCGACCATATTTGTCGGTTCCGAATAAAAAAGTTCGGTTTTGAATAAATTTTTCAGGTTGATTATTAAATAACGAGAGTGAATAGTTTTTAGGCAATCCATCAGAATACTTAATTATTTCTAATTGGTTGTTATTGATTTTATAGGATTTTATAGGGATTTCAGTAGTTGAATTTTGTTTTCCATCCATAAAAACAGAAAACCAAGATTGTTCTTTTTTTTCTTCAGAAGGAATTGATAACATTTGAACTGAAAAAGCAGGAGCCTTGGAATGAATTTCTAAGTGCATTTGATTGGCTGAACTGCTATTATCTGGAGCTAAAACATAACAAAAAACAGCAATGAATCCGCAAAGAATAATATAGCTAAAACTAAGCATGCCTATTTTACTTTGCTTAAATTTTTGGATAGCTATTTGCCAAAGAGAATTAGAATGCTTCATACATCGAAATTAGATATTGCGAATCTCTTCACCAACTTTTAAATTGAATTTTTTTCGAAACCAATATACTGCCACATATAAAATAGGAGTATCTAATGCGGCAACAATAATTTTAAATAAAAATCCGCTTAATAATAGGCTTCCAAAGATGTTCCATGGCAATACTTTAAAAGTACATAATAAAAATAGTACGGTAAAAGTATCTATAAATTGAGAGAAAAAAGTAGAGAAGTTATTACGTAACCATAAATGTTTTCCTTTGGTTAAGTTTTTCCAAAAATGAAAAATTTTAATATCGATAAATTGAGCAAATAAATAAGCCAGCATTGAAGCTAAAACTGCTAAAGGCGATAAACCAAAAACTTTTGAAAAAGTTTCATTATCAATAGGAGAGTTATTAATTGCTGGGGCATAATCTGCTACTAAAATAATCAGCATCGAAAAGAAAGAGGCAAAAATACCAGCTACAACCACTTGATTTGCTTTTTTCTTTCCATAGATTTCAGATAAAATATCAGTAATTAAAAAAGTAATCGGGTAAGGAAGTATTCCAACAGATATTTCAAAACGATATAAATTAAAAGGCTCCCAATAAAAAAACTTCTGAAAAATTAAATTAGAAGTTACTAGAGAGGCAATAAATAAAGCAGCTAAAACTAAATAAATTAACTGTGCTTGGTTTTTCAGTTTCTCAGTCATAGAACGAAGTTACTAATTAATAATGATTTTAAAAATGTGTATGTTTGCAGCGTAAAACAAACAATAAATAAAATGAAAGCATATATTTTTCCAGGTCAAGGAGCACAATTTACAGGAATGGGATTAGATTTATATGAAAAATCGCCATTAGCTCAAGAACTTTTTGAAAAAGCTAACAATATATTAGGCTTTAGTATTACCGACGTAATGTTTGAAGGTACTGCTGAAGAATTAAAAGAAACAAAAGTTACCCAACCAGCTATTTTTTTACATTCTGTAATTTTAGCAAAAGTGTTAGGTGATGATTTTAAGCCAGAAATGGTAGCAGGACATTCGTTAGGTGAGTTGTCTGCATTAGTAGCTAACGGAGTATTGTCTTTTGAAGATGGATTAACATTAGTTTCTAAACGAGCTTTAGCAATGCAAAAAGCTTGCGAAATACAGAAGTCAACAATGGCAGCTGTTTTAGGATTAGAAGACAAAATTGTTGAGGACACTTGTGCTGAGATTGATGGAGTTGTAGTTGCGGCAAACTATAACTGTCCTGGTCAATTAGTAATTTCTGGTGAAGTGGAAGCGATTGAAAAAGCTTGTGAAGTATTAACTGAAAAAGGAGCGCGTAGAGCATTAGTTTTACCTGTAGGTGGAGCGTTTCATTCACCAATGATGGAACCTGCTAGAGAAGAATTAGCAAAGGCAATTGAAGAAACTACGTTTAGTGAACCAACTTGTCCAGTATATCAAAATGTAACAGCAAGTGCAGTTACGAATCCTGAAGAAATTAAAAAGAATTTAATGGAGCAATTAACTGCACCAGTAAAATGGACTCAGTGTATTCAAGCAATGATTGCTGATGGAGGAACTGAATTTATTGAAGTTGGTCCTGGTAAAGTTTTACAAGGCTTAATGCGTAAGATTGATAGAAGCGTTACTGCTAGTGGTGCAAGTTTAGAAGCTTAAATAAGATTAATAAGAATAAAAAAGCGAACTCAAAATTGAGTTCGCTTTTTTTATGTTTAACCTTTAATATTTAAAAGTTGAAATATTTTATCTTCTTTAGGTGCTAAAAGAATCATATAGAATAAAAGAATTACTCCGAATAATAAAAACTCAGGTTTTAATAATAAAATTAAAAAACAAGCTCCTTCTAACACAGCCCATTTAACGATTGATGCACTTTGATAAATTGCAAATTTTTCATCTTCAGAAGAGTCTTCTTGTATATTTTTTAAAGTTTTATTGAATAAAAAATTACTTAAAACATATGCTACAGCTGGAATAAAAGAATAGGGTAGCGAAGCATTGTTAATTTCAATATTCAATATGTTTTTAAAATCACCGAGTAAAAAGTAAGCTAGAGTAACTCCAGCTACTAATGCTAAGTGAATTATTTTAAGGGTTTTTATTTTTTGATTCATATATAGCCTATCCTATAAAATCATTAATAGTTTTTGTAATAAAAGCTAATTGATCTTCCTCTAATTCAGTATGCATTGGTAAAGAAATTACTTCATCAATTAATTGATTTGTAATTGTAAAATCATCTTCATTATAACGTTTGTCTTTATATGCTTTTTGAGCGTGTAACGGAACAGGATAATAAATCGCATTCGGAATATTATTATCTAATAAATGCTGATGTAATTCATCTCGTTTTCCATTGGTAATTCTTAAAGTGTATTGATGAAAAACATGTGTGGTAAAAGTGCTAATCGCAGGCGTAATAATATTAGAATTGGTTGAAAAAGCTTCCGTATAATACAAAGCAGCTTTTCTACGAGCATCGCAATAAGAATCTAATAAAGGTAATTTTATCTGTAAAACAGCAGCTTGTAAACTATCTAAACGAGAATTTACTCCAACAACATCGTGGTAATAACGTTTGTACATTCCGTGATTTACAATTCCCCTTATTGTATGTGCTAAATCATCATCATTCGTAAAAATTGCGCCACCATCTCCATAACAACCTAAGTTTTTAGAAGGAAAGAAAGAAGTAGTTCCTACATTCCCAATCGTTCCAGATTTCTTTTTTGTTCCGTCAGAGAATGTATAATCTGCTCCAATAGCTTGTGCGTTATCTTCAATTACAAATAAATTATGCTCTTTGGCAACTTCCATTACAGCTTCCATATTGGCACATTGACCAAATAAATGAACAGGAACAATAGCTTTCGTTTTTGGCGTAATTGCCTTTTTTAAAGCTTCAATATCAATGTTAAATGTATCAGGTTCAACATCAACTAAAACAGGTGTTAATTTTAATAATGCAATAACTTCTACAGTAGCAGCAAAAGTAAAATCGGCAGTAATAACTTCATCACCTTGCTCTAAACCTAATCCCATCATTGCAATTTGTAAAGCATCTGTTCCGTTAGCACAAGGAATTACGTGTTTTACTCCTAAGTATTTTTCTAAATCGCTTCCGAATCCTTTAACTTCTGGACCTCCGATATAATAAGCAGTGTCTAAAACACTTTCGAAAGCTTTATTTACTTGAGGTTTAATTTTTGCATACTGACCTTGTAGGTCAACCATTTGAATTTTTTTCATCTGATAAACGAATTTTAAGAATAACAAAAATACAAACAATCTCCGATTGATTTTGAAGAATTAACGAATTTAAATTTTTACAAATTGTAGTTCTTAAAAAAATGCTATTCAAAAAATCCGAAGAAAAAAAATCTGTTATCTTTGGTGAAAATCAATCCCAAATGAAACTATTTAAAAAGATTTTCAAAATACTTTTACTCGTAGTAATATTTTTATTTCTAGGTGTTTGGCTATTTACAAAAACATTATACCCTACCTATAACGGAGAGCTAGAATTAACAAATATTTCTAATAAAGTTACCGTGCATTACGACGAAGTTGGTATACCACATATTAATGCGCAAAACCAAAAAGATGCATATACAGCTTTGGGGTATGTGCATGCACAAGATAGATTGTGGCAAATGGAGTTGATTCGTAGAATTGCAGCAGGAAGATTGGCTGAGGTTTTCGGAAAAGACTTAGTACGTACAGATAAGTTTTTCTCCGGATTAGGAATAGAAGAAGCCGCTGCTAAAACCATTAAAAAATTAGATAAGAATTCCGAAGCTTATAAGATGACAGAAGCTTATTTGAACGGAATTAACCAATTTATTGATGAAGGTGCTAAGCCATTAGAGTTTTATTTAGTTGGACTTGATAAAGAAAAGTATACAATTAATGATGTTTATAATGTTTTTGGTTATATGGCATTTAGCTTTGCAGTTGCACATAAAACGGATCCGATGTTAACAGAAATAAAAGAGAAGTTAGGTGATGTATATTTTAACGAGTTAAACGATGCAAGCGTTGAAAACTTAACCTTGATTAAGAATCAAAAAAATCCAGAAATAAAAGCAGGTTTTGCTAAAGCAATGAATAGTTTGTTAGAAAAATTACCGATTTCTCCGTTTATAGGAAGTAATTCTTGGGTATTAGGACCAGAAAAAACTAAAAACGGAAAAGTAATTTTTGCCAACGATCCACATATCGGATTTTCACAACCTTCAGTTTGGTATCAATCACATATAAAAACTCCAGATTATGAAATGTACGGATTCAATTTAGCGCTAACTCCGTTTTCTTTGTTAGGACACAATCGTGATTATGCGTACGGATTAACCATGTTTGAAAATGATGATGTTGATTTTTATTATGAAGAAAACAATCCAAATAATTCTTTAGAATATAAAACTCTACAAGGTTATCAGAAATATAAATTAATTGATAAAACCATAAAAATTAAAGGCGAAGTTGATACTACTTACCAAGTAAAAGTTAGTAAACACGGACCTATAATGAACGGTTTAATCGATTTTATTGATGATGAACGCCCGATAGCGATGCAGTGGATTTACACAAAGTTAGAAAATCAATTATTAGATCTTAGTTACGAAATGTCTCATGCTAAATCGTTATCAGAATTTAAAAAAGCTGCGAGTAAATTACACGCACCTGGATTAAATATTATGTATGGTGATGCAAAAGATAATATTGCTTGGTTTGCGTCAGGAAAACTATATAAATACCGAGATAGTTTAAATACAAAGGTGATTTTAGATGGCGCTTCTGGGAAAGATGAAATTGTAGAGTGGATTGATTTTGATGAGAATCCGCAAGCGATAAATCCAGATTGGAATTATGTGTATTCTGCTAATAATCAACCAGATTCTATTGCGGGAGTTTTGTATCCGGGATATTATTTACCTGAGGATAGAGCAAAAAGAATTGAGTACTTATTAGAAGATAAAAACGATTGGACACAATTTGATGTTTCAGAAATGATTAATGATGTAACATCGCCAGTTGCACCAGAAATTATAATGAAAATAACAAAAGATATTGATGTTACTCAATTAACAGCAAGCGAGAAAAAAGCATTTTATATTTTAAAAAACTGGGATGGTCATTACGGAAAAAAGAAAGTAGCTCCGGTTGTTTATACACGTTTGTGGTACGAGTTTGTAAAAAATACTTTTAAAGATGAAATGGGTGATGCTTTTAAGCAATTTGTAAATACACCTTTCGAAGAAAAAGTAGTGGCAGCTCAAGTAAGAAAAGATTCTTCGGTTTGGTGGGATGATATTTCAACAAAAGAAAAGGAAACTAAACAAGATATTGTAAATAAATCATTCCAAAAAACAATAGCCTTTTTACAAAAGCAATTGGGTGAAAATGTAGATGGTTGGTATTGGAAAAGAGTAGCAACGGTAGAATATGAGCATGCTATAGGAAAAGCAGGAGGATTATTACGAAAGTTTTTTAACGTTGGTCCTTTTGAAACCAATGGAGGAGATCAGGTGATTAATAATCAGATTTATAAGATTGATAGTACTGGTTATTACAAAATTCACGCAGGACCATCGACTCGTAGAGTTATAGATTTTTCGGATATAGAAAATAGTATTGCTATTTTACCAACAGGACAATCGGGTAATGTGTTTAGCAATCACTATAAAGATCAAGCAGAGAAATATGTAAATGGTGAGTTTGTTAAGATGAGTCTGAATCAATCAGGCATAGAAAAGAGTGAAAACAAGTTGGTGTTTTTGCCTAAGAAATAGTTTAACATATCGTGAAGTTAAATTTATTTTAACTTCACGATTATAAAACAAAATAGATATTTAAACCTCTCTATAAACCTCTTCAAAAGGAATTCTAAAACGCTCACCATAAACGCCTTCTGGTTTTCTAATTCCACAAGAAACAATCATGTTTATTTCTGCACTTCTTGGAATGTTTAATAATCGTTTTACGCGCCAAGTATCTGAGCCTTCCATAGGGCAAGTGTCATAGCCTTCAGCAGCCATTGATAGCATAAATGTTTGAGCTGCTAAACCTGTAGTTTTTTGAGCTACAACACGCATATCGCTATTTCTAACTTCACGATACATTGGTTTAAAAAGACCAACAATTAAAACCATTAAATATTTAAAAAAGCCTAAAATCCCGAAGAAATCTGTGTAGGCAAACGGAATAATTTTTTCGTAATAATTGCGTGCTACTTTTTCTCTGCTTCGTTGTTTAGATTTAGGATTGTTTTTGCCAAAAACTTTATCCATAAAACCTAAATTAGCTTTAGCGCGTTTTCGCCATAAATCTTTTCTAGTAACAAAAACCACTAATTGCTGCGCTGTTTTTGCTGCATTTTGATTGAAACACATCGGTGCAATTTTAGCAATTGTTTCTTTAGAAGTGATGTGATAAAATTCCCACAATTGCATATTGCTACTTGTTGGGGCTAAACTTGCTAACTCTAAACATTTTTTTACAATGTTCGAATCGATAGGTTTGTTTTCATCATAAACCCTTACAGACCTTCTATAATTAATAGCTTCTGAAACTGTTTTTCCTGGCATTTTATCCAATTTTCATTAAGGTTTTTAGTTGTTTAAGTTTTCCTTTATAAGGTGCGTATCGTGTAGGTATATCTAACCAGTTGCCTCTAGTAACAACACCTTTTTTATGTGAAAAAGTATCGAATGTTTGTTTTCCGTGATAACCTCCAATTCCACTTTCTCCGACACCACCAAATGGCAGCCTATGATTTGCAAAATGTACAGTAGTATCATTTATAGTTCCACCACCAAAAGAATAATCAGCAATCATCTTTTTAGCAAATTTATTACGATTTGTAAATACATACAATGCTAAAGGTTTATCGTATTTAGCTAAAGCGTTAGCGATATCTTGTTCGTTTTCATATGAGATTAACGGGAAAATTGGTCCGAAAATTTCACCTTTCATCACTTCGCTATCTAAACCTGGTTCGTCAATTAGAGTAGGAGCAATATATTTGTCTTTTCTTTCAGTTTGACCTCCAATTAAAAATTGTTCATTTTCTAACATTAAAGCTAAACGATCAAAGTTTTTAGTATCTACAATTCTTGGATAATCTTCAGATGCTTGTGGATTTTCACCATAAGCTCTAAAAATTTCCTCTTTAAAATGAGTAACAAATTTATCTTTTATAGATTTGTGAATCAGTAAATAATCTGGAGCAATACAAGTTTGTCCACCATTAATAAATTTACCCCAAACCAAACGTTTTGCAGCTAGTTTTATGTTTGCAGTTTCATCAACAATACAAGGACTTTTTCCTCCTAATTCTAAAGTAACAGGAGTAATATGTTCAGCAGCAGCTTTGGCAACAATTCTACCTACAGGAACACTTCCGGTAAAGAAAATATAATCCCAGCGTTGTGCTAGTAATTCTTGAGAAACTGGTACGCCACCTTCTACAACCGAAACATGATTTTTATCAAACACAGCTTCAATAATTTCTTTGGTTATTTTGCTGGTATTTGGAGTTAATTCCGAAGGTTTTAAAACAACTGTGTTTCCTGCTGCAATTGCTCCTAAAAGAGGTGCAAATGCTAATTGATATGGGTAGTTCCATGGAGCAATAATTAAAACAGTTCCGTAAGGCTCTTTGTAAATTTTTGCTGATGATGGAAAGTTTAATAACGATGGTAATACACGTTTAGGTTTACTCCAAGAATGAATGTTTTTTAAGACCATTTTTAGTTCAGCTAAAACGATAGAAGTTTCTGTCATTACTGCTTCATATTCCGATTTTTTAAAATCATCATTCAAAGCTTTTACAATATCATTTTCTCTTTTAATAATTTCTTTTTTAAGGCGTTTTAAAGCTTCTTTTCTGTAGGCGATATCTTTGGTTTGTTGTGTTGCGAAAAAATCTTTTTGCGACTGAACCAATTGTGGAATATTCATAAAATTAAATTTCTTGTAGTTTTTTATTCATTACCATAAACCAAAAAGGTGGAATTAAAGAGAGTAACATCATGCCTGGGTAACCAGTTGGCATCTGCGGACTTTCGGGTAATGTTTTTAATAATTGATAATGTTTTGATCCGTTATAATGATGATCGGAATGGCGTGATAAATTAAACAACATTGCTTGTCCAACAACATGATCAGAATTCCAAGAGTGTGTTCTTTTTACACGTTCATATCTTCCGTGTTCGTTTTGTTTACGTAATAGTCCGTAATGTTCTATATAGTTTACAGTTTCTAGTTGTAAAATACCAAAAATTGCCGCTCCTAAAAAGGCGAGTGTAACAAAGCTTCCGAAGAAATAATATATTCCACCGATTAAAAGTAGATTGCAAAGTGTGTAAATAAGCATTCTATTTTGAAGATGAAGCCAACTTCTATTAGTGTTTTTTAATCGGTTATTTTCTGCTTCCCAAGCTTGGTAATAACTTGTAATGTGAGATCGAAACCAAAACAAGTATAAAATTTCATTTTTTCTGGCTGTTGCAGCATCTTTAGGAGTTGCAACGTTTAGATGATGACCTGCATTATGATAAGGCAAAAAGTGAGTATTTAAAGAAGTAAGTAATAAAATTTCACCTAAAAATTCATCAAATCTATTATTTCTGTGACCTAATTCGTGTCCGACATTTATACCTATTGCACCACACATTAACCCCATTGCTGTTATTCTTCCAAAAACATCAATATTAGTTAAATCTGTTTCTTGAATAATAAAAAAGAACCATCCTAAAAAGAATACTTGTAAAGGCACTGTTGCATATAAAATACCTGTATATAACTTGTTTTTTTTTTCTTTTTTCTCTTCTTCTTTAGTGAAATTTTCTTTGTTTGGACTAAAAAATAATTCTAACAATGGAACCAGTCCAAAGAAGGTAATCATCGGCAAAAAAGTAACCCAACCTTTGTTTGTAAAAGCAAAGTAAACCGTTAAAGGTAGTATTGAAATTGATAAATATTTAAGGGCTTTCATCTTAGAAATTTCCCTAAAGATACAAATTACAAACAAGCATCCCAAATAGGGTCAGATGGAGTAGGAGCTGTTACTTTTATTAATTCTTTACTTACAGGATGAATGAATTCAATTTTGCGAGCATGTAAATGAATACTTCCGTCTTTATTACTGCGTTTTGCTCCGTATTTTAAGTCGCCTTTTATAGTAGAGCCAATATTTGAAAGTTGCACTCTAATTTGATGATGACGACCCGTTTCTAAATCGATTTCTAGTAAAGAGTAATTGTCTAATTTCTTTTTTGTTTGATAATGAAGAATCGCTTTTTTACCTCCATCAATTTCTTTAGAATAAGCAGTAGATTTATTGTTTTTAGGATTCTTTTTTAAGAAATTTATTAAAGTGTCTGAGCTTTTTTTAGGAAGATTTTTTACAACAGCCCAATAGGTTTTTTTTATAGTTTTTTCTCGAAGCATTTTATTTAAACGTTCTAATGCTTTTGAGGTTCTAGCGTAGATAACAACACCAGATGTTGGACGATCTAAACGATGAACAGTTCCTAAAAAAACTGCACCAGGTTTGTTGTATTTGTCTTTAATATATTCTTTTACAACATCAGAAAGAGGTTTGTCGCCAGTTTTATCTCCTTGAACAATATCACCTGCACGTTTGTTAACAATAATTAAATGATTGTCTTCGTGTATAACTTGTAAGTTTTCTTTGGTAGAATACATTTTAAAATGTCAATTCGAATAGTATCGAAATGTTATTTAAAGTTATCGGCTACATCTTCGTTTACTTGATCAATGAATTTTAAAAATTCATCACGTCCAAATCCTGTTGAAGATGAAGTAACAAAACTAATTGGTAGCTCTTCCCAGAAATTTAATAATTTCTTTTTATAAGAGGTAATTTGTTTGTTTAATTTAGAGCTTCCTAATTTATCTGCTTTTGTAAAAACAATACAGAATGGAATTTGATTTTCGCCTAAGAATTTCATGAACTCTAAATCAATTTTTTGTGGATCATGGCGAGAGTCAATCAAAACAAAGGTGCAAACCAATTGTTCGCGTTCCTTGAAGTAATTTTCAATAAAAAACTGAAATATTTGTCGCTTCTTTTTAGAAACTTGCGCGTAACCATACCCTGGTAAATCTACTAAAAACCACTCATCATTTATTTTAAAATGATTAATAAGTTGCGTTTTTCCTGGTTTCCCAGAAATCTTAGCTAAATCTTTACGCTCCATTAACATATTTATTAACGAAGATTTTCCAACATTAGAGCGTCCTATAAAAGCATACTCTGGCATTCTGTCTTTAGGAGCCTTAGTAACATTGCTGTTACTCATTACAAATTCAGCAGATTTTATTTTCATAAATATAAGTTAAGCTGTGTTGCTATTATATATTTCTTTTAGAAAGCCAACCTTCTAAAATTGTATTAAATTCTTCAGGGGTTTCCATCATTGCAGCATGCCCACATTTATCAATCCAAAATAAATCAGAGTCTGGTAATAATTTATGGAAATCATGAGCTACTTCAGGTGGAGTAACACCGTCTTGCTTTCCCCAAATTAAACACGTAGGTTGTGACATATTTGGTAGGTCTTTAGCCATATTATGTCTAATGGCACTTTTTGCGATAGATAAAGTTTTTAGAGCTTTAACTCTGTCATTTACAATTCCATAAATATCATCTACTAACTCTTTGGTAGCTATTTTTGGATCGTAAAAAACTTCTTGAGCTTTTGTTTCAATATACTCGTAGTTTCCTCTCTTAGGGTAGCTATCTCCCATAGATTTTTCATACAAACCAGAACTTCCTGTTAAAACTAATGCACCAACATCTTTAGGGTAGTGTTTCGTGTAGTATAAAGCGATATGACCACCTAAAGAATTTCCTAATAAAACAGCATCTTTTAACTCTTTGTGCTCAATAAAATCATGTAAGTAACTTGCTAAGTTTTTTACATTGGTTTTTATTAATGGTAAGGTGTATAGAGGTAGTTCAGGAATTAAAACCTTATAGCCTTTTTTCGAAAAATATTTAAAAGTTTCATCAAAATTACTAAGAGCTCCCATTAAACCGTGTAATACGATTAACGCTCTTCCTTCCCCTGCTTCTGCATATGTAAATTTGCCTTCTTTTTTTAAAAATTCAGTCATTTATATATATGGTTTGACTTAACGACAAATGTAGTTCTTTTTTGTTAAATTTTCATTTTTATTATTTCGAAGCTAAAGTGATAGTTAAATGTTCTTAGGGTCAGTTTTTTAACGGTAAAATCAAAATTTATCAACAAAGTGGTAAAAAGTGGTAAAAAGTGGTAAATATTTTCTATTTTTGATGCATAACTATAGTTTCTTTACGTGATAAATTTAATTGGAACATACGAGTGTAAGGTGGATGCTAAAGGGAGGTTGATGATGTCATCGGCTTTCAAGAAGCAGTTATCTTCTGTGTTGCAAGATGGTTTTGTGATTAAAAGGTCTGTTTTTCAGTCTTGTTTGGAGTTGTATCCGATGCAAGAATGGAGTTTGATGATGGGTAAAATCAATAAATTAAATCGATTTGTAAAGAAGAATAATGATTTTATCAGAAGGTTTACGGCGGGTGTAAAAATGGTTGAAATGGATGCTTCTGGTAGAGTTTTAATCCCGAAAGATTTATGTCAGTTCGCAGGAATAGAAAAGCAAGTTGTGCTTTCTTCTGTGGGGAGTATTATTGAAATTTGGGATAAGGATAAGTATGAAAAAGTAATTGATGATACTGTTGTTGATTTTGCTGATTTAGCAGAAGAGGTGATGGGTAATATAGGTGTAGATGAATTATCATAGTCCAGTTTTATTAAAGGAGAGTGTTGATGCGCTTAATATAAAAGAAGATGGTGTGTATGTGGATGTGACTTTTGGTGGTGGCGGTCATTCGCGAGAAATATTAAGTAGGTTGGGTGAAAACGGACGCTTGTTTGCTTTTGATCAAGATCCGGATGCGCAACAAAATAAAATTGATGATGATCGTTTTGTGTTAATCGGAGAGAATTTTCGGTTCATATCAAGGTTTTTACGTTTTTACGGTGTAAAGAAAGTGGATGGTGTTTTGGCAGATTTAGGAGTTTCATCTCATCAATTCGATGAAGCAGAAAGAGGTTTTTCAACTCGATTTGATGCTGATTTAGATATGAGGATGGATCAAAAATCCGATTTGTCTGCGAAAAAAATCATCAATAAATATGAAGAAAAGGATTTGGCTGATGTGTTGTTTTTGTACGGAGAGTTGAGAAATGCTCGTGCACTAGCAAAAACAATAGTGGATGCAAGGGTTGAAGAAGAGATAGAAACAAGTTTTCAGTTAAAAGAAGTGTTGCAAAGACATCTTCCAAAAGCAAAAGAACATAAAATATTAGCGCAAATATTTCAAGCGGTAAGAATAGAGGTGAATCAAGAGTTGGAGGTGTTGAAAGAGTTTTTAGAGCAGATGCCAAAGTTGTTGAATGATGAGGGGAGATTAAGTATTATTTCGTATCACTCATTAGAAGATAGATTAGTAAAAAGATTTATAAGAACAGGTTTATTTGTTGGGGAGCCTGAAAAAGATTTTTATGGAAATATTAGTGTTCCTATGCAAAAAGTAGGAAAAATGATTGTGCCAACAAAAGAAGAAATTAAAGTAAATAATAGAGCGCGAAGTGCTAAGCTTAGAATAGCAACATTAAAATAATGTCGAAAGTTAAAAGAAATGTTTACGATATTTTACGTGGAAGCTTTTTAACTGATGAAAGCTCTTTTAAAAACTGGCGGATATTAATTTTTGTAGTGATTCTGCTGTTAATTATGATCTCGAGTTCTCATAGTGCAGATGCTAAAGCGGTTAAAATCTCTAAGCTGAATAAAGAAATAAGAGAATTACGTGCTGAAGATATTGATACAAGTACAAAGTTGATGCGAATGAAATTAGAAAGTAATATTCGCGATAAAGTAAAAGAAAAAGGCTTGTCTACTGCAAAGACACCACCAAGTAAAATAAAAGTAACATATAATAAAGAATAAAAAATGATAGTTAAAAAAGGTATATTAAATAAGCTCTATGTGATTGCTGTTTTAATGATGCTTTTTTTTGTAGTTATTGTTTTTAGAGTCTTTAAACTGCAATATATAGAAGGTGATAAGTACAGAGAGCTTTCCTTAGAGAAAACAGTAAAAAACGATACAATTTTTGCCAATAGAGGTAATGTGTTTGCTGCAGATGGTAATTTACTAGCAACGTCAATGTCTAAATATACCATCCGAATGGATGTAGAAGCTGTAAATTCAGAAGTGTTTGAAAAAAACATAAGAGCACTTTCAGAATCATTGTCAAATTTATTAGGTAAGCCTGCAAGGTATTATCAAAGAAGATTGCGAGAAGCAAAAAAACGTAAAAATCGTTATTTGTTAATTGCACGTAATGTAGGTTATAATGATTATGTAAGAATGAAAAGCTTTCCTATATTTAAACTAGGTGTTTATAGAGGAGGTTTTATTGCGGAGCATAAAACTGTACGTGTACATCCGATAGGAAAGATTGCTGAAAGAACAATAGGTTACGATAACCATAGAGGTGGAGCAGGAATCGAAGGTGCTTTTGCCGAATATATGCAAGGAGAAAATGGTTGGCGTTTAAAACAGCGAATAGCTAAAGGACAATGGAAACCTATTAATGATGTAAATGAAAAAGAACCAGTCGATGGTAGTGATGTAATAACTACGATTGATGTGAACGTTCAAGACATTACACATCATGCATTATTAAGGCAATTAGAATATTTTGAAGCAGATCATGGTTGTGCTGTGGTTATGGAAGTAGAAACTGGAGAGATAAAAGCAATTTCTAATTTAGGTAGAACTTCAAAAGGGAAATATTACGAGAAAAGAAATTATGCTGTTTGGGAAAGCCACGAACCAGGATCAACATTTAAGTTGGCTAGTTTAATGGTGGCTTTAGAAGATAAAGTAGCGGATACTTCTGATGTGGTGGATTGTGAAAAGGGTAAAATATTTATTAATAATCGTAAGGTAGAAGATAGTAAACAAGGAGGATTTGGTAAAATATCATTAGCACGAGTTTTCGAAGTGTCTTCAAATGTTGGAATTGTAAAAACAATTCAAAAATATTATGATAAAAATCCAAAGAAATTTACAAATAGGATAAAATCATTTGGTTTAGATCAGTTAACAGAAGTGAAAATAATGGGAGAAGGAAAACCATATATTCCAAATCCTAACGAAAAAAGTTGGAGTCCGATTTCTTTAGAATGGATGGCTTGGGGATATGGAGTTTCTTTAACACCATTGCAAACATTAGCTTTTTACAATGCGGTGGCTAATGACGGAAAATTAGTAAAGCCATTTTTTGTTAAAGAATTAAGAATTGGCGGTAAAGTAGAAAAAAGTTTTACAACAGAAGTTTTAAAAGAAAAAATTGCATCACAAACCACTTTAAATAAAGTTAGAAAAGTGATGGAGAATGTTGTTAAAAAAGGAACCGCAAGTAATGTGTACTCGCCAAATTTTTCAATGGCAGGAAAAACAGGTACCGCTAAAAAGTGGATTCCGAAGCATAAAGATGAAAACGGAAAAACCGTTTATGGTCATTATTCAAATAAAGAATATGTAGCTTCTTTTGCTGGTTTTTTTCCTGCAAAGAATCCAAAATATTCATGTATCGTAGTTATTCATAGTCCGAAAAAAGAAAAAGGATATTATGGGGCTACAGTTGCAGCTCCTGTATTTAAAGAAATTGCTCAAAAAATTTACACTACAAACCCAATCGACAATCAGTTAGTATCTGATAAAATTGAATACGCTAGTCTTGATAAGAAGTATCAGGATTATTATCAAAAACTAAGAAAATATAAAACCATTATGCCAAAAGTTTTAGGAATGAGTGGTATGGATGCTATTTCGTTACTAGAAAACATGGGGCTAAAAGTGAAGTTTTCAGGAATGGGTAAAGTAACTGAACAATCTATAAATAACGGAATGAAGGTTAAAAAAGGATCAACTGTTTATTTAAAATTATCATAATTGAAAAATTTAAAAGACATATTGTATAAGGTTTCTGTAAATGCTGTTTATGGGAATACTAATGTTGATGTTAATACTATTCAATTTGATAGTAGACAGGTTCAGAAAAACGATGTTTTCGTTGCTCAAAAAGGTGTAACTGTTAATGGCCATCTATTTATTGATAAAGCATTGTCATTGGGAGCTTCAGTGATAATTTGTGAGGAGCTTCCATCAGAGTTAAAACAAGAAATCACCTACATTCAAGTAGCGAATTCTAATATTGCTTTAGCAATAATGTCGGCAAATTTTTACGATAATCCATCAAAAGACTTGCAACTTGTTGGAGTTACTGGTACAAATGGAAAAACAACTATTGCAACATTATTGTATCAGTTGTTTAAAAAGGCTGGTTATAAAGTAGGGTTATTATCTACAGTAAAGATAATGGTTGATGAAACTGAGTACGAAGCTACGCATACAACTCCGAATTCTTTGATGATAAATCAGTATTTATCTAAAATGATAAATGAAGGAGTTGAGTATTGTTTTATGGAGGTAAGTTCTCATGGAATTCATCAAAAACGAACAGAAGGTTTAAGTTTTGTAGGTGGTGTTTTTACAAATTTATCACACGATCATTTAGATTATCATGAAACTTTTGCAGAGTATCGCGATGTTAAAAAATCATTTTTCGATTCGTTGCCAAAACCAGCATTTGCATTAGTAAATATCGATGATAAAAACGGTCAGATAATGTTACAAAATACCAAAGCAAATAAGCAAACTTATGCTTTAAAAACTTTGGGAGATTTTAAAGCAAAAGTTTTAGAAAAACGTTTTTCAGGAACCTTATTAACGATCAATAATGTTGAGGTTTGGACAAAATTAATAGGAGAATTTAACGCGTCTAATTTATTAGCAATTTACGGAGTAGCAGAATTATTAGGTCTCGAAAAGTTAGAAATTCTTAGGGTTATTAGTGAGTTAGAAAGTGTAAGTGGTCGTTTCGAATATACAATTTCAAATGATGGAGTCACGGCTATAGTAGATTATGCACATACACCTGATGCACTTAAAAATGTATTGCAAACCATTAATGATATCCGAACAGGAAACGAAAATGTGATAACCGTAGTTGGTTGTGGTGGAGATAGAGATAAAACCAAGCGCCCAAAAATGGCAAACATCGCTTCGTTGTTAAGTAGTCAAGCAATTTTTACATCCGATAACCCAAGAACAGAAGATGCTCAGGTTATTGTTGATGAAATGGAAGTTGGTGTTGCTGCAGAGAATTACAAAAAAACACTATCAATTTTAGATAGAAGACAAGCAATAAAAACGGCGTGTAAGCTAGCTAAAACAGGAGATATAATACTAATTGCAGGAAAAGGACATGAAAATTATCAAGAAATAAATGGTGTAAAACATCATTTCGATGATTTAGAGGAAGTAAAGAATTGTTTTAATCAACTAAAAAACTCTTAAAGAATGCTGTATTATTTATTTCAATATTTAGAAAGTGAATTTAATCTTACCGGAGCAAGTGTATTTCAGTTCATTACATTTCGTTCTGCAGCAGCGTTTATTTTATCGTTATTAATTTCAACAATTTTCGGTAAAAGAATCATTGATTTTTTAAGAAAACAGCAAGTTGGTGAAACGGTTAGAGATTTAGGATTAGCTGGTCAAGTGCAAAAAGCAGGAACTCCAACAATGGGAGGAGTCATAATCATTTTAGCAACTTTAATTCCTGTATTGTTGTTAGCAAGGTTAGAAAATATATACATCATTATTTTATTAATCACCACAGTTTGGATGGGGTTAATTGGTTTTACTGATGATTATATAAAAGTATTTAAAAAAGATAAAGCAGGATTAAAAGGTAAATTCAAGGTTCTCGGTCAAGTTGGTTTAGGAATTATAGTGGGGTCAATGTTATATTTTAATCCGGATGTAACAATTAAAGAGCAATTGCCTAAAAACGAACAAATTGTTCAGGTAGATGGAAAAAAGAAAGTTTTTGGAGATGCTCATAAATCAACAAAAACAACAGTGCCTTTTTTAAAGAATAATGAGTTAGATTATGCAAAAGCGTTTAGCTTTTTAGGTGATGGTTATGAAAAATACGGTTGGATTGTTTTCATTTTCGTAGTTGTTTTTATAGTGACAGGAGTTTCAAATGGAGCAAATTTAACTGATGGAATAGATGGTTTAGCAGCAGGTTCTTCAGCAATAATGGTAATAACCTTAGCAGTTTTTGCATGGGTTTCTGGTAACATCATTTTTGCAGATTACCTAGATGTTATGTATATACCAAAATCTGGAGAAATGACAGTTTTTATTCTGGCATTTGCCGGAGCTTTAATAGGTTTTTTATGGTATAATACTTATCCAGCGCAAGTGTTTATGGGGGATACGGGTAGTTTAACTATCGGTGGAATTATTGCGGTTATCGCAATTGCAATTCGTAAAGAGTTATTGTTGCCAATTTTAGCAGGAATTTTTGTGATAGAAAACTTATCAGTAATAATTCAAGTTTCGTGGTTTAAATACACTAAAAAGAAATTCGGAGAAGGAAGACGTGTGTTTAAAATGTCGCCATTGCATCATCATTATCAAAAATTAGATTATCACGAAAGCAAAATTGTAACTCGTTTTTGGATTGTTGGAATTTTACTAGCAGTATTTACAATCGTAACATTAAAGTTAAGATAAATGAAAAATCTGGTTGTTTTAGGAGGTGGAGAAAGCGGTGTTGGTACAGCTATTTTAGGAAAACAAAAAGGGTTTAATGTTTTTGTTTCTGATAAAGGAGTAATTACAGATAAATATAAAAAAGTTCTTTTAAAAAAAGAGATTCAGTTCGAAGAAAACAATCACTCAGAAGAGAAAATTTTCTCAGCTGATGTCGTAATGAAAAGCCCTGGTATTCCAGATAAAGTACCTTTAATTCAGAAGTTAATTGCTAAAGGAATTAAGGTGGTTTCAGAAATAGAGTTTGCAAGTGAATATACAGATGCAAATATTGTTGGAATCACTGGCTCGAATGGAAAAACAACCACTACAATGTTGGCTCACTATATATTAAAAAGAGCAGGTTTTAATGTTGGTGTTGGTGGAAATATTGGTGATAGTTTTGCGAAACAAGTAGCAGGAAATAGTTATGAAAATTATGTATTAGAATTAAGTAGTTTTCAGTTAGATGGAATAGAAAAATTTAATTCACATATAGCGATAATTACAAATATTACACCCGATCATTTAGATAGATATGAGTATGATTTTGATAAATATATAGCATCAAAATTTAGAATAGTAAAAAATCAAACAGAAAATGATTTTTTAATCTATGATGCAGATGATGAGGCAATACAAGATTGGTTAAGTAAAAATAAAATTAAATCAAAATTAGTTCCTTTTTCTATTGAAAAAGAATTGGAATACGGAGCTTTTTTAAGAGAAGGAAATATAATAATGAAATTAAAAACTGAAGATATACTAATGAATGTTTCTGAACTAACATTACAAGGAAAGCATAATACTAAAAATGCAATGGCAGCTTCTTTAGCGGCAAGATTATTAAAAGCACGAAAAGAAACAATTGCAGAAAGTTTATCAGATTTTGAAGGGGTTGAACATCGATTAGAAAATGTTCAAAAGATAAACGGAGTACAGTATATTAACGATAGTAAAGCAACCAATGTAAATGCTGCTTTTTATGCGTTAGAATGTATGGATAATCCAACGGTTTGGATTGTAGGAGGTGTAGATAAAGGGAATGATTATAGCGATTTAATGTCTTTAGTAAGAGAAAAAGTGAAAGCTATTGTTTGTTTAGGGTTAGATAACCAAAAAATAATAGACACTTTTGGTAACGTAGTAGATGTTTTAGTTGAGACGGCAGGAGCAGAAGAGGCTGTAAAAGTGGCTCACAAAATTTCGAAGAAAGGAGATACAGTTTTATTGTCGCCAGCTTGTGCAAGCTTCGATTTGTTTGATAGTTATGAAGATAGAGGGAATAAGTTTAAACAAGCGGTAAAGAATTTATAAGAATTAAGAATGAAAACCATTTTTCAACATATAAAAGGAGATAAAGCTATATGGGCTATTGTTACCATGCTAGCAATATTTTCTTTTATGCCAATTTATAGCGCAAGTACAAATTTGGTATATGTGGTTGGTAATGGTTCTACCTTGGGGCATTTAATAAAACATATCGTTTTATTGTTAACGGGTTTCGCTGTGATTTATGGAGTTCACAAAATTCCGTATAGATATTTTAGTGGAGGGTCTGTTTTAATGTTACCTGTAGTAATATTGCTTTTAATAGTCACATTAGCACAAGGAACAACTATTGGTGGTGCTAACGCAAGTCGTTGGATTCGAATACCGTTTGTTGGTATTGGTTTTCAAACATCAACATTAGCAGGATTGGTATTGATGGTTTATGTAGCAAGATATTTAGCAAAGAGCAAAGAAAAAGTAATAGAATTTAAAGAGAGTTTAATAAACCTTTGGTTGCCAGTTGGTTTGGTTTTAGTGTTGATATTACCTGCAAACTTCTCAACAACTGCAATTATCTTTTTTATGGTGTTAATGTTGAGTTTTATGGGCGGATACCCTCTAAAATTCATAGGTTATATTTTAGCGATTGGGCTTTTTGCTTTTCTGTTTTTTATTTTGGCAGCAAAGGCTTTTCCAGATGCAATGCCAAACCGTGTAAATACTTGGAAAAGTAGAATAGAAAACTTTTCAAAATCAGACGGAAAAGAAGACTATCAAGTAGAAAAAGCAAAAATAGCTATAGCTACAGGAGGACTTGTTGGTAAAGGTCCTGGTAAAAGTGTACAGAAGAATTTTTTACCACAATCTTCATCAGATTTTATCTACGCAATTATTGTTGAAGAGTATGGGTTTGTAGGAGCATTGGTCGTGGTATTTATATATTTTTTATTGCTCTTTAGAATTTTAATAACAGCAAAAAAAGCAACTACCATTTTTGCAACTTTGTTAGTAATTGGTGTAGGAGTGCCTATTGTTTTTCAAGCGATGATTAACATGGCAGTTGCGGTAAATATTTTACCAGTAACAGGGCAAACACTTCCGTTAATTAGTAGTGGAGGTACTTCAATCTGGATGACGTGTTTCGCATTAGGAATGATTTTAAGTGTAAGTGCTTCTAAGAACGAAACTGAAGAAACAATTTTAGATGATAATCCTTTAGATATTTTACATGAAACAATCGATTAATGTTATTATAAGCGGAGGAGGAACAGGTGGTCATATTTATCCTGCTATAGCGATAGCGAACGAAATTAAAGTTCGTTATCCGGAAGCGAATATTTTATTCGTAGGAGCTAAGGATAAAATGGAGATGGAAAAGGTGCCACAAGCAGGTTATGATATAAAAGGATTGTGGATTTCAGGGATTCAAAGAAAGCTAACGTTTAAAAATATAATGTTTCCTTTTAAGATGATTAGTAGTTTGTGGAACGCGAATAAAATCATTAATAAATTTAAACCAGATGTAGCTATTGGTACAGGTGGTTTTGCAAGCGGACCAACTTTAATGATGGCAAATAAAAAAGGGATACCAACATTAGTACAAGAGCAAAATTCATATCCTGGAATTACGAATAAATTGTTGAGTAAAAAAGCAGGTAAAATTTGTGTTGCCTATGATAATTTAGAACGTTTTTTTCCTCAAGATAGAATTATAAAAACTGGAAATCCTGTTCGTCAAGATTTATTATTTATTCACACGAAAGTAGAAGAAGGAAAAGTTTTTTTTAAGTTAGATAAAAAGAAAAAAACAATACTAATTATTGGAGGTAGCTTGGGTGCTAGAAAAATAAATCAGTTAATAGAGGCTAATTTAAATTTTTTTAAAGAACAAGATGTTCAGTTGATTTGGCAATGTGGTAAGTTGTATTTCGATGAGTATAAAAAATACAATGAATTAGAAAATGTGCAAGTTTATCAATTCTTAAACAGAATGGATTTGGCTTATGCAGCTGCAGATTTTATAGTTTCAAGAGCAGGGGCAAGTTCGGTGTCAGAATTATGCATTGTGGGTAAACCAACAATTTTTATTCCATCACCTAATGTGGCTGAAGATCATCAAACAAAAAATGCAAAATCAATAGCTGAAAAACATGGGGCGATTATTGTAAAAGAATCAGAATTAGATACTTTTCCAATTGTGGTCGAAACCTTATTAAAAGATAAAGGAAAGCAGCAAAGTTTAAGTGAAAATATTAATGAGTTAGCATTACCAAATGCAACAAGTGATATTGTTAACGAGATAGAAAAATTAATTAGTTAGTGAGTTTAAAAACGATACATAACGTTTATTTTATAGGAATCGGAGGAATCGGAATGAGTGCTATTGCGCGTTATTTTTCTGTAAACGGAAAAAGGGTTGCAGGTTATGATAAAACTTCAAGTCCGATAACAAAAAGTTTAAATGAAATAGGAATTGAAATTCATTTTGAAGATGCAGTTAAAAGCATTCCAATTTCTTTTTTAGATAAAGAAAAAACACTGGTAGTTTATACTCCTGCAATACCGAGTGATCATCAAGAATTAAATTATTTTATAAATAATAAATTCTCAGTTTTAAAAAGAGCTGAAATTTTAGGAGAAATAACAAAAAACACATTTTGTTTAGGAGTTGCAGGAACTCATGGAAAAACAACAACTTCCTCAATTTTAGGGCATATAATGCAGCCAGAAAAAGCAACTTCTTTTTTAGGTGGAATTGCCGAAAATTATAACTCTAATTTAATTTTAGGAGAAGATAAAATATCGGTGGTTGAGGCAGACGAATTCGATCGTTCGTTTTTAAAATTATCTCCAAATATTGCTTGTGTCACCTCTATGGATGCTGATCATTTAGATATTTATGGCGAGAACGAGCAATTACAACAATCGTTTAGAGATTTTGCAAATAAAGTTTCTGATACTTTAATTGTAGCGAAAGGATTGCCTTTAAAAGGTTTAACCTACGCTGTAAATGAAATTGCAGATTATAAAGCATACAATGTAAGAATTAATGAAGGAAAGTATGTTTTTGATGTACAAACTCCAACATCAGAAATTAAAAATATAGAATTTCATTTACCAGGAAATCATAATATGATGAATGCACTGGCTGCTTTAGCAATGGCAGATGTTTATGGAGTTTCTTTAGAGAGTATAAAAGAGCAATTAAAAACCTTTAGAGGTGTAAAACGCAGGTTTTCTTATAAAATTAAAACAGAAAATATTGTTTTAATTGATGATTATGCGCATCATCCAACAGAGATAAATGCAGTGGAGCATTCGGTAAGAGAAATGTACCCAAACGATAAAGTTTTGGCAGTCTTCCAGCCACATTTATTTAGTAGGACAAAAGATTTTGCAGATGATTTTGCAGCAGCACTTTCTAAGTTTGATGAAGTACTACTTTTAGATATATATCCAGCAAGAGAATTACCAATAAAAGGTGTTACCTCTTCTTGGTTGTTGGATAAAATGGAATCTGAAAATAAAAAATTGATTTCAAAAGAAAAATTAAGTAACGAAGTATTAAAATCAGAGTCTAAAATAGTGGTAATGTTAGGAGCTGGAGATATAGGTTTGTTAGTAGATGAAGTGAAAGATAGTTTGATGAAAAAATACAACATAAATGATTAAAAAAGCAGCAACATATTTGTCTTTTTTAGTACTGCTGGTATTTTTAGCAATAATGTATGGCTTTACATCTACTAGAAACGGTGTTAAAAAGGTAAAAAAAACTGTAGTAGAATTTAAGGCAGGCGACAATAACTTTTTGACACACAGTATGGTTGATAAATTGTTAATACAAAATCAAGAATTTGTTAAAAACCAACCAAAAAGAGTGTTAGATTTACACTTTTTAGAAACTAGTGTTTCTGCGAATCCGTATGTTGAAAAAGCAGACGTGTTTTTAACCATTGAAGGGGTGTTAAAAACTGTGATAAAGCAAAGAACACCGGTAGCTCGTATTGTTGATAAAAGTAATTCTTTTTATGTTGATAAGTTTGGAGTTAAAATTCCATTATCATCAAATTTTTCAGCGAGAGTACCGTTAGTTTCAGGAGTGGGGAATTCTGAAGAGATCAAAGAATTAACAAGTTTAATAAAAGCAATTGAGAGTAATGATTTTCTTGTTAAAGAAATCATTGCAATCCAAAAAAATACTAAAAACGAATATATTTTTACCGTTCGTAGTGGCGACTATAAAATAATTTTTGGTCAGTTTACTAACGTAGATATTAAGTTTAAAAAGTTAATAGCCTTTTACAATAAGGCACTAGCGGATAAAACTATAAATAAATACAAGACAATAAATGTAAAATACCACAACCAAGTTGTGTGCACAAAACAAAATCAAGATGGAAAACAATAAAATCGCAGTTGGTTTAGATATTGGTACAACCAAGATTGTTGCCATGATTGGGCGTAAAAACGAATACGGTAAAATAGAAGTTTTAGGTATTGGTAAAGCCAAAAGTTTAGGTGTAAAAAGAGGTGTGGTAAATAACATAACCCAAACAATACAATCAATACAACAAGCAGTAGATGAAGCTCAGAGTGTTTCAGGGCAAAAGATAGAAAATGTTGTTGTTGGTATTGCTGGTCAGCACATTCGTAGTTTACATCATAGCGATTATATAACACGAGAAAAGTCTGACGAAGTAATTGATGAACATGATATAGAAAATCTAGTAGGTCAAGTACATAAATTAGTAATGCTTCCTGGTGAAGAAATTATACATGTATTGCCTCAAGAATATAAAGTTGATAGTCAGCCAGAAATCAAAGAACCTATTGGAATGTATGGTGGGCGCTTAGAAGCTAATTTTCATGTTGTTGTAGGGCAAGTGTCATCTATTAGAAATATTGGAAGATGTGTTAAGAGTGCTGGTTTAAATTTGTCTGATATAACATTAGAGCCTTTAGCATCAGCATCAGCAGTTCTTAGTCAAGAAGAAAAAGAAGCAGGAGTTGCTTTAATTGATATAGGTGGAGGAACAACCGATTTAGCCATTTTTAAAGACGGAATAATTCGTCATACAGCGGTAATTCCTTTCGGAGGAAATGTAATTACAGAAGATATTAAAGAAGGTTGTTCGATTATTGAAAAACAAGCAGAATTATTAAAAATAAAGTTTGGTAGCGCATGGCCAGGGGAGAATAAAGAAACAGAAATTGTTTCTATTCCAGGTTTAAGAGGAAGAGAGCCAAAAGAAATTACGCTTAAAAATTTATCAAAAATAATTCACGCAAGAGTTCAAGAAATTATTGAGCATGTGTACTTAGAAATTAAAAACTACGGACACGAAACTCAAAAAGGAAAACTAATTGCAGGTATTGTTTTAACAGGAGGAGGTTCTCAGTTACAACACCTACGCCAATTAGTTGAATATATTACTGGTATGGATGCACGTATTGGGTATCCGAATGAGCATTTAGCTGGCGATTCTGATAGTGTTTTATCTAGCCCATCCTATGCAACAGCAGTTGGGTTGTTAATGGAAGGATTAAAGAAGGAGATTGAAGTAGAGGAAGAAGTAGTAGAATCTCAACCAGAAGTAGTCATTCCTGTAAACGAAGTTTCTGAAGAAGAAACTTTAAAAGAAAAAGAATTAGAAAAAGATTATAAAGCGAAAGAAAAATCTAAATCAATTTTTGAAAAATTCACAGAGAAGTTCAAAGAGTTTTTAGATAACGCTGAATAAAATTAAGTAAAGTATAATAATGCTCTTAACTCATCCCCTAGAGAAAAGAGTGTAAAGTGAATAAAAATTAATAAAAAGAAAAGTTATTATGAGCGCAGAATTCAATAACATTTCATTCGACATGCCAAAAACACAATCGAATGCCATTAAAGTAATTGGTGTTGGTGGGGGAGGTAGCAATGCAGTAAACCACATGTTTAACAAGCAAATTCACGGAGTAGATTTCGTAATTTGCAACACAGATGCACAAGCATTAGAGAATAGTCCAATACCTAATAAAATACAATTAGGAGCACATTTAACTTCTGGGTTAGGTGCAGGGGCAAATCCTGATGTAGGTGCTCAAGCAGCAGCAGAAAGTATTCAAGAAATACAACAAATGTTAAGTACACATACTAAAATGGTATTTATTACTGCTGGTATGGGTGGTGGTACAGGTACTGGGGCTGCACCAATTATTGCAAAAATTGCGAAAGATATGGATATTCTTACGGTTGGTATCGTAACAATGCCATTTCAGTTCGAAGGTCGAATGCGTTCAAAACAAGCTCAAAATGGAGTTGATGAATTACGTAAAAATGTAGATTCATTAATTGTAATCAATAATAATAAATTACGTGAAGTTTACGGTAATTTAGGTTTCAAAGCAGGTTTTTCTAAAGCAGATGAAGTTTTAGCTACTGCGGCTAAAGGAATTGCGGAAGTAATAACACATCACTACAAACAAAACATCGATTTACATGATGCTAAAACGGTACTTTCTAATAGTGGTACAGCAATTATGGGATCTGCAAAAGAAACTGGGGCAAATCGTGCTAAAAACGCAATTGTAAAAGCATTAGATTCTCCGTTGTTAAACGATAATAAGATTACTGGTGCTAAGAATGTATTATTATTAATTGTATCTGGGCAAAATGAGGTTACTTTAGATGAAATCGGTGAGATTAACGATTACATTCAAGATGAAGCTGGGTACGATGCCAATATTATTATGGGTATTGGTGAAGATGAAGCTTTAGAAGATGGAATCGCAGTAACTATTGTAGCTACTGGTTTTGCAGTAGAACAGCAGAGTAATATTACAAATACAGAGGTAAAGAAAATTGTTCACACGTTAGAAGATGAACAAAAAGCTACGTATAATTTTTCAGAGCCAAAAATACAGTCTGCACCAAGTATAAATCAACCTTTAACAAGTAAACCAGAAGCAAAAGTTGTTCATGTTTTAGAGGAAGAAGTTGAGGAACCAAAGTTAGAGTTGATCCCTACAACAGAAACTATTAAGAATATACATGTAACTTACGATGAAATTGAAATAGAAACAATTTCTGAAGATGATTTTATTATTACAAATGTTATAGATCAACAACAAGAAATTCAAGAGGTAAAGCAACAAGTAGTTCAACAAGATTTATTGTTCGATTTACCATTAAATTCTTATGAAGAGGTTAAACCAGCTTCAAAAATTGCAGAGACTACCCAAGAAATAAAAAACATCGAAGTAGTTTCAGAAGAAATAAAACCTAGAACTCATCAAATAGAAAAGCGATATGTTCTTGATGATTTTGATGTACAGCCTACTATAGGTAAAAGCTCTACACCAATTATAAAAGATGAAGTAGAAGAAGCATTACAGTTTGAGGTAAAAAGTAAAACTCAAGATGAAATCAATAATATTGCGACTATTAGCGAAGAGATTTCACCTTTAAGTTTAACGGTTGCTGAATTAAAGCAAAGAGCGAAAGAAAGACGCGAAAAAATGAAAGGCTTTAATTATAAATTTAACGATCAGGTAAGTAAAAATATTGACGAAATTGAGCGTCAACCTGCTTATAAAAGATTGGGAGTTGATATAGATACTCGATCAGATATAAGCAAAACTGAAACGGCATTAAATAAAGATAATGATGATTTATTACGATCTAATAATTCGTTTTTACACGATAATGTAGATTAATTAAAAAATAACATATACTTTTAAATTCCCGATAACTCGGGAATTTTTTAATTAAAACAATTACAACGATGAGTGTGCAAAAACAAGTAATGGATAAAATGAAAGAAGCTATGAAGTCGAAAGATACAGTAGCTTTAACAGCTTTAAGAGCATTAAAATCTGCCTTTATGCTTGCAAATACTGAAGCTGGTTCTGGTGAGTTATCAGAAGGAGATGAAATGAAAATTATTCAGAAGCAAGTTAAGCAACGTAAAGATAGTGCTGCTGTTTTTTCAGAGCAAGGAAGAAGTGATTTAGCAGAACCAGAATTAGCAGAAGCAGCAATTTTAGAGCAATTTTTACCAGAGGCTTTAAGTGAAGAGGAAATAGAGAAAGTGGTAAAAGAAACGATTACTAAAGTTGGAGCAGAAGGAATGAAAGATATGGGTAAATTAATGGGAATTGTATCTAAACAATTAGCAGGTCAAGCAGACGGTAAAACGATTTCGACACTAGTTCGTAAGAATTTAGCGTAAATATAAATATTTAGGCTGCGTAGTTCAACTGGATAGAATATCAGATTTCGGCTCTGAGGGTTGGGGGTTCGAGTCCCTTCGCGGTCACAAATAAGAGCAGTAAAACTAAATTTACTGCTCTTTTTTTAAGGGAAAAGAAAAAGACGTTCTTCTTAATTTGGATTATTAAATATATATAATAAGTTTAACAGACAATGTAACATATGTTACATATGTGAGAGTTTATAAAAAATGAAACATATTTTTTTTGTTAAGTATTCTGCAATTTTATTAGGCCTTTTTGGGGCGGGTATCAACGTGATTGAATCTATTTATGTATATGTTTTTAATAAACCAATATTTGTACATTTATATTTAGTAAAGAAAAAACTACCAAAGAAAAAGAAAGAGTTTTTAATAGAAAACATATTATTTTATAATAAACTGAGCGATAAGTATAAAAGCTATTTTGAACATAGATTAACTAAGTTTATTAGAACCTATGATTTTGTTGAAAGAGATGGCTTTGAATTAACACCAGAAGCTAAAGTGTTAATTGCGTCATCTTATGTGAAACTAACCTTTGGTATGCGTAAATATTTAACAACAACTTTTAATAAAATAGTAGTGTATCCTAATAGTTTTTATTCTATTATCACAAAACAATATCATAAGGGAGAATTTAATCCAGCATTTAAAATGATTGTATTCTCATGGGAAGATTTTTTACTTGGTGATGCTATAAATAATGATAATTTAAATTTAGGAATTCATGAATTTACGCATGCTTTAACATTTCATGGAAGAAAATCTAAAGATGTAAGTGCAAGAATATTTTACAGCGTTTTTACAGAAATAACAAATTTCATAAACTCTAAAGAAAATTTTGAAGCAATAAAAGAATCAAATTATTTTAGAGAATACGCTCTAACTAATAAATTAGAGTTTGTAGCAGTAATTATGGAACATTTTTTTGAAACACCAGATGATCTTCAAAAAAAATTTCCGAAGCTGTATAAAAGAATTGAAGTTATGCTAAATTATAAGTCGATTAAACTAAACTTTTAAAACTTTAATCTGATTTCGTTGCAGTTTTATTTCGCCTTTATTTTCTAACGCTTTTAATAACCTTGATACTACAACTCTAGAGGTATGTAAATCATTAGCAATTTGCTGGTGCGTTGCAATTATTTCATCACTACCAGTAACCATTGCCTTATCTTTTAAATACTTAAGCAAACGTTCATCCATGTTTAAAAAAGCAATAGTATCAACAGCTTCAATAAATTCATTAAGACGAGAATGGTAACTTTGTAAAATAAACTCTTGCCAAGTTTTATATTTACTTAACCATTCCGACATTTTTTCTTTCGGAATCATTAATAACTCCACATCTGTTTCTGCAATAGCTTTAATTTTACTCTTTGTTAATCCGGTACAACATGATAAAGTCATGGCGCAGGTATCTCCTCTTTCAATATAATAAAGCACTAATTCATCACCTTCTTTGTCTTCGCGTAAAATTTTAATTGCACCGTTAAGTAATAAAGGTATAGAGGTTATGTAACTGTTAACATCGATAATAGCAGTATTTGCTTTAAATGATTTATAAACAGCTATGTTAGCTATTTCTTGTAACAATTCATCTTCAAATAAATAACCGTAGTAGCTTTTTAAATCTTGTATCAATTTTTTAAAATTTTGAGAGTAGAAATTACAAAAAAATAAATTAAATAAGGGTGATTTTAATCAGTTTTTCTACTGAATTTATTCCTGAAATTTGATTTAGAAAATAACGATAAATACAATATAACATGAAAAAAAGAACTCCAGTATCAGCAATTATGACAAAAGATGTTATAACGCTAAGTAGTGTAGATGATTTAATGACAGCAGAAAAATTATTTAAAGAAAATAATATAAGACATATTCCTGTAGTTAGCGGAAAAGAGATTGTAGGAATGTTAAGTTACACAGATTTATTAAGAATAAGTTTTGCAGATGCAGTAGATGATAGCGAAACTGATGTAGATACAGTTGTGTATAATATGTTTACTATAGATCAAGTAATGGCTAAAAACTTAGTAAAAGTAACTAAAGAAACTACTATAAAAGAAGTTGCTGAGATTTTAGCAAAGAAAGAATTTCATGCTTTACCAGTAGTTGAGGGTAATGAGTTAGTGGGAATAGTTACCACAACCGATTTAATTAACTATTTGTTAGAACAGTTTTAGAAAAAAAAAGAGGAGGCATTTGCCTCCTCTTTTTAATTGATTAAATTTTTTAAATCTTCAATAGTTTCTGTAGGATTATCACTTTTAAAAACATAGCTACCTGCTACCAAAACATCAGCTCCAGCTTCAATTAACAGATTCGCATTTTTATCAGTTACACCACCATCAATTTCAATTAAAGTTGAAGAGTTTGTAAATTCAATTAAGTGCTTTAATTGACTTACTTTTTTATACGTATTTTCAATAAAAGATTGCCCTCCAAAACCAGGATTTACACTCATAATACATACCAAGTCTAAATCTTGAATAATATCTTCTAAAACAGCAATTGGTGTATGCGGGTTTAAAGCGACTCCTGCTTTCATACCAGCTGCTTTAATAGCTTGAATTGTTCGATGTAAATGTGTACAAGCTTCATAGTGTACAGTTAAAATATTAGCACCTAAATCTGCAAAAGTTTGAATATATCTATCAGGATCTACAATCATTAAATGTACGTCAATTGTTTTGTTTACATGTTTAGATATGGCTTTCAAAACAGGCATTCCGAAAGATATATTTGGAACAAAAACACCATCCATAATATCAATATGAAACCAATCAGCTTCACTATTGTTTACCATTTCGATGTCTCTTTGTAAGTTAGCAAAATCTGCTGCTAAAATTGAAGGCGCAATTAAATTACTCATTATTTTGTTGTTGTGTTGTTAAGTTGTTACAAAAGTAGTTATATAAAAATAAAAAACTCTCAAAATTAATTTGAGAGTTTTTTATTTTTAATACTCATTTTATAAATAAATATGAGTGAGATGTCGGATAAAATCTGCGATTGCTATCCTAAATATGTCATTAAAATTTTACTTCTAGAAGTATGTTTTAATCTACGAATCGCTTTTTCTTTAATTTGACGAACACGCTCACGAGTTAAATCGAAAGTTTCACCAATTTCTTCTAAAGTCATTGGTTGGTGTTCACCTAAACCAAAGTATAATTTTACAACATCAGCTTCACGAGGAGTTAATGTTTCTAAAGCTCTGTTTATTTCAATACGTAAAGATTCGTGTAATAAAGTTCTATCAGGATTTGGTGATTCACCTGAGTTTAATACGTCATATAAGTTAGAATCTTCACCTTCAATTAAAGGAGCATCCATAGATACGTGACGACCAGAATTTTTCATTGATTCTTTTACGTCATTAACAGTCATGTCTAATTTCTTAGCAATTTCTTCAGGACTTGGAGGTCTTTCATTTTCTTGCTCTAAGAAAGCATACATTTTATTAATCTTGTTAATCGAACCAATTTTATTTAAAGGTAAACGAACGATACGAGATTGCTCTGCTAATGCTTGTAATATAGATTGACGAATCCACCATACAGCATAAGAGATAAATTTAAAACCACGAGTTTCATCAAAACGTTTAGCGGCTTTAATTAAACCTAAATTTCCTTCGTTAATTAAATCTGGTAATGTTAAACCTTGATTTTGGTATTGTTTAGCAACCGATACCACAAAACGTAAGTTTGCTTTAGTTAATTTTTCTAAGGCTCTTTGGTCACCAGCTTTAATTCTTTGCGCCAATTCAACTTCTTCATCAGCAGTAATTAAATCTACTTTTCCTATTTCCTGTAAATATTTATCTAAAGAGGCGGTTTCTCTATTAGTAACCTGTTTTGTAATCTTAAGTTGTCTCATGTAATTAAGGTGTGTTTTAAATTCTTAATCTTCTTACATAATCTTATACGTTCGATGTTTCAATAATGTTACAAAAAATGTAAAACTTTTTTATTTAATTTTTCATATCGTTAAAGAAATGTTAAATTTGATTTTTAGGTTAGTAGTTGTTCGTGACTTTTTAAAGTATAAAGTGTCTAACAGAACAATATTATATGTCTAACCAACTTATAAGAACTAATTATAGCTATTGAAAAGTTTTGATATAACAAAATTAAGCGATGAAGAATTGATTAGTAAAATAGTTGAAAAAAATGATACTCATTTATTCGCTATTTTATATGATCGTTATGCACCTGTGGTTTATAATAAGTGTTATGGCTTTTCTAAAAACAAAGAAGAGGCACAAGATTTAACGCATGATGTGTTTATTCAGTTGTTTATAAAATTAAGAACTTTTAAAGGTAGATCTAAGTTTTCTACCTGGTTATATTCTTTTACCTATAATTTCTGTGTAAATTACGTTCAGAGAAATAAAGAGAAAAAGAAGGAAAAGGTAACTGTAGTAACCGATCAAATAAAAGAAGATGGTAATGTAGATGAAATAGAAGATGCTACATTATTTGAATTAAAATCTGATAAATTAGCGAAAGCTTTAGAAATAATACCAGCAGCTGAAAAAATGATTCTTTTAATGAAATATCAAGACGATATGAGTATTAAAGAAATTTCATTAGCATTAGATTTAGGCGATAGCGCAGTAAAAATGCGTTTAAAAAGAGCGAAAGAAAAAGTTGTTAAAGCATATAACGAATTGTAATAATTATGGATAACCCATTTAAAAAAATATTACATAACGAAGAGTTGCCAGAGGTACTTAAAGATAAAGTGCTTAATGATGTGGCGATGATTAAACTCTCTATTGATATTGCAGATTTATTTGTGGTGAAGTATCCAAATACAATTGCAGATTTATTAGGAGGAGGAAGTGCGTCAGAAAACAAAAAAAAATAAAGAATAACCAACCAAAACTTTTACTATTATGATTACACTAGAAATTGATATTTTAAAACCGTTTAAAGATATTTTTCAACAAATAGTTAACTCATTACCAACTGTATTGGGTTTTGTTGGATTTGTCATTGTTGCTTGGTTAATCATAAAAGTTTTCTTGTATATAGTAAGAAAAGCTTTAACCAAAACAAAAATAGATGAATGGTCTAAAAAATTAAGTAAGACAGAAATTTTTGGAAATTCAACAATAAATATTGTATTAACAAACGTTATTTTAGCTGTTCTTAAATGGTTTTTAATTTTAACCTTTGTTATGGCAGGTTCAAATATTTTTGGATTAGATGTTGTTTCTGAAGGTATTAAAAGTTTCTTTGCTTACTTACCTAAACTATTAACCGCATTAGGAATTTTTGTAGCAGGAGCTTACTTAGGTACTATGGTAAAGAAAGCCATTCAATCGATGTTTAAATCACTTGAAATTTCTGGAGGAAATTTAGTAGGAAATATTGCTTTTTACTTAATCGTAGTTTTCTTGTCTATAACAGCTTTAGATCAAGCAGGTGTTGATACTTCTGTAATTAAGAGTAACTTAACCTTATTAATAGGTTCTGTACTTTTAGCATTTACGATTGCTTTTGGTTTAGGTGCAAGAGATGCAGTGTCTAGATTACTGTTTGGGTATTATTCTAGAAAAAATATTGGTATTGGAGAAAAGGTTGTAATTAATGATGTTGAAGGAGTTGTAATTGCGATAGATAATATTTGTTTAACGATTACAACAGTTAATGGAAAGGTTGTTTTGCCAATTAAAGACGTGGTTGACAGTAAAATAGTCGTAAAAAATTAATAAAAATTAATAATTTTTCATATATTTGACGCCTAACAAGTATTGAAACAAAAGTAGAATGATAGATTTCGGGGGACTTCTATCTTATATGTAAAGAGCAATCTTTACTTATCATGACCATTTTCGGATGGTCATTTTTCTTATAAAAAATTTGTGACTTTTAATTTCTTAAGGTATCTAAGGATCAGATCAAAAAGTTGTGGAGTAGATAAATTTGAAGGAACTTTGCTTTAA
>JAHDHE010000068.1 GCA_020631475.1 Tenacibaculum sp.
TAAGAATGCAGGTATACTCATATTTAATACAAAATAAGCAGCCATATTGGTTGCTGGGATTACGTTACCCCCCCAGATCATGGGTACATCTCTTTCTATAACAACGAAACCTTTATCATAAATAGAGCTTAAAACAGAAATCATTGCAGGCAGGGAGAAAATAAAACCACTTGCAAAAAGCAGATAAAAAAGTTGAATATTATTTAATTGCGAGTTATTAAAAGTTTTACCTATTAGATAAAATCCAGCAGGGAAAAGTGCATATATTAAGACGAATTGTGAACCTAAGTCTAAGTTAAAAATGTAAAATGTTGAATAGCAAATAGAAAAAAGAAATAGTAAAGTGAAATTAGATTCTAACTTACTTACAAAAAAATTATCTGTCATGATGCTTAAAATTAATAATGCACCAAAGAGATATCCATAGCTAAATGGGTCCAGTAAGTAGGTTAAAAATAATATTACTTTAAAGTTTCCTATTGATTTTAAAATAGAATTTAACATTGAATTTGCTTGTTACCTAGTTTGTTAAAATTTAATGTTTTAAATCATGATAATAATTTCTGATATTTTGATTTAAAGGGTATAATTAAATTTTAGTTTTTAATTAGTTACTTTCCAATAAAAATTAAAAATCTCTCAATAAATTTATGTTTAAAAATTATAAATGATTGAGTTAGATTTATAGTTTTTTTGTTATAATCAATAACGTTGTATTTATTTATTTTAATGTTATTGTTTACTGTTGTTCTTGTATCATATAGAAAAAAATCATTACCCTTGATATCGTAAATGATATTTAGGTCATGGGGTTTAAAACTTCGTGCAAATGATTTTACTATTTTAAAATTATATTTTAAAGGTGTAAGCAGAAATCTTTTATTGTCGTCCATTGGTTTGTTTCCATATAGATCGATTGTGATTTCTTCATTTTTAAGGTTTAATGAATTGCATATTTTTAAATTTTCAAAATATGCATCGTACAAGGCATTTGATTCATTTAAATTACTGAAATTATATTTTTTATTAGAACCTAAAAATAACGGAACTTGATAATAGGTGTTTGAAACGTCCATATTAGCACCTTGATCACCAAAATTAGTGGTCAGGGATATTTTAGGATAAAGAAAATACTTGTTTTGGCTAATACTATACGCAATGAAGTGTTTTAGCCAAGATTTATCAGGCCAATTTTTAACATATTTAGGTAGACCTTTTAATTTGTCTATATTATGTTTTTTATTATACCAAGCTAAAAACGATTTTATTTGCATAGCATCCCAAGCCTGACCCCAAGATGATGCAAATTGAAAATACCAATTGTCGTATCCATCTTCAACCGCAGAAAAATTTTCTTGTTTGTGAACATTAAATTGATGGTTATAAAGTGATATTCCTGCTATATCTTCATTCTTAGAATTAAATGTTAAGGCTTGTTTCGTGTAATTATAATAATCAGGTGATACATACAAATCATCTTCTAGCATAATTATACTACCATATTCAATTGCAAAGGACATACATTTTAAAATATGTTTTTTCAGTCCCAAATTTTGCTTTTGATATATAATCCGTTTTGCACCATTTGTCCACTTAAAATCATTTGAAAGTTTCAATACGTCGTCGTTTGAATTACCTTTATCAATACTAATTATTAAAGTGACATCATTATCCGGATAATTAGCTATTTCCAAGGATTGCAATAACCGATTTAATGATTCTTTTCTGTTAAAGGCAATTACAACAATGGCAGGGGATATCATTTATTTTTTTTTTGGAATTCTATTAATTGTTTTATATCAGTAAAACTAAAAGAATTTTGTTGAATCCATTCTTTCGATTTGTTCCACCATTTTAGCTTTAATAAAAATTTTATTTCATTTGGTTCAAATCTATAACGTATATGTTTTGCAGGAACTCCTCCTACAATAGAATATGGTTCTACATCCTTGTTTACTAAAGAGCCTGCCGCTACAATACAACCATCACCTAATTTTACTCCCTCTATGATATTAACTGAAGCACCTACCCAAACATCATTTCCTATTAAAGTAATATATGGTTCCTCATCATTAAGCGGAGTTGGCTTTTCTTTAAATAATTGTTTCTTTGTGTAAGAAGGTGTAAAATCGGTTGAAAAAAATGAAGGATGAGTGCTTACAAACACACTAGTTGGATGCGTACCATGAATAGTAATTACATTGGGTCCGATTGAGCTATATCTACCAATTTTTACATTTTGTAGGTTCGTGTTATTTGAAATATATGATGCATAGCCAATTTTACTGCCAATAAATTTTGAATTTTCACCAAATTTATTATTTCCTTCTAGTTTAGAAGAAAAACCAATCATTGCATTATGTCCAATAACAGTGTCAGTGGTAAATAATAGATAAATTCTAATTAATTTAAAACTTAACAGTTGCAGGTAATAATTAGATAAAATAAAAGTTTTTAACATAAACAAAAATTATAAAATGTCAATTTATTTATAATTACCAGTAACACCCTTCTTCTACTTTATCTTTGTCTTTAGGTGTTTCTTCAGGCATTGGTTTAATCCAATGTTTATTATATAATTTTGAAATTATTGGATGATTATCCCATCTACTTCCCTTAATACCAAATAGAATTTGGGTAGCTCCCCCTATGTGTATTGCTTTTTTGCCAGCTCTCTTAATATGTGCACCTAATGAAAGACCGTAGGCACCACAACCAATTATTGCAATGTCGAAATCTATTTGGTCTATTTCTTTTTTCATATGATTCAATGCATCAAACCAAGTGTTATAAGGTGTTTTTTCACCTGCTATAGATTGAACCGCTCTTAAGGTTAAAAGCGTAAATTCAGGTAGTATATTTGGATCTTCAAAAAGCAGTTTTCTATTTTTGTATTGACTTCGTATACTTGTGGTAAACGGATGTATAACTAATACCTTTTTACCTTCAAGTGCTTTTGTCCATGCAAAATTGTGTAGATATGGTTCTATATCTCTTAAAGGAATTTTGACCATAGAGCTTAATTGCTTTTTTAAAAGTTCATTTTCTTTCAACCAGATTCCAATGACATCTATTTCATTGATGTCATTTAAAGTCAAGACTGAAAATTTTTCCATAATACTTTTTTTCGCAGGAAAAATACCTGACCATTCAAAAGATTGTTGAATGATGTTGGAGTCTATTTTATAACTGTCAAGACGCCCTGATAGATAATCAAAATATTTCGAAAAACCTTTTTGTGATTGGATATAACCAGTTAAACAACTAAACTCAGTAGCTCCAATCCTAGAGATAAAAAAAGGATTGTTATTTAATAGATTATCATATATGTATTTTGAAGATTTTTCTCCATTCAAATCTATTATTTGATTGTTTTTCTTCTGTAACCCTAGACTATTAATAATTTTTCTAAGAATTTTTAGAATTTTTTCTATAATTATTTTCATCCTTTTAAATTAAGTATTAAGGTTTTTGCTACGAGAAAATCTTTCTTTCTGAAAAAATAAAGCAAAACTACATAAAGTAATATACCTAGAGTAACAACGGAAATTATATTTAAAATATTATTTTCAATTAGGGTGCTTATGTAGCTTAACGAAGCATATAAGACAAAACCAATTATGATAAATGGCATAATCAACTTTACCTGAGTCTTAGTACCTAGGAATATTAGTTTACCAGGGTAATATGTGTTTATCAGTAAATGAATTAATGCAGATACAGCTTCAGCTAATGCGATATAAACAATCCCATATGGTAGTGCTAATAATATTAAACCTATCCTAATTATTATTTTAATATAATGTTGTCTAAGAACTAAATTAGCTTTGTTCAAAACGTATAATAAATTAACATTTATGCTTATGAGATTTGTGAAAAATCTTGAAATACAGAATAATTGCATTATTGGTACAACTGGTAACCATTTGTCTGTTAATAGTAATAGTATAATTTGTTTAGATAATATTATTAATAAAACAACTATTGGTAGGGTAAAGAGTGTTAATAACTTGATTATTTTTATCATCTGTATTTTTAATACTTCATTATCCTTTGTTTTAGCTAGTGTTGGTAATAAAACTGTATCCAAAACAGAACCCAATGTGCCAATAGCAATGTCTGGAAATTGAATACCTCTAGTGTAAAATCCTAACTCTCTGGTACTTATTGATTTTGCTATAAATAGTGAAGAAAATTTGTCAATTAGAACATTTAATAAAGATGATAGTAATAAGTTAGACCCAAATGAGAACAATACTTTAAATGAAGTAATAGAAAAATAAAGTCTGAAAGACCACTTACTTATTATACTAAAAAGAATTGTGTTTATAAGTGCACGTAAGAGATATTGAATTACCAAAGACCAAACACCATAACCCAAATATGCTAAGTATATTGAAATACAACCACTTATTATTACTGCTATAGAGTTTATGAAAGCTATTTTCTTAAATTCTAAATTAATTGTCAATATTGTGTTGGGTATAGAAAACAACGAATTTATAATGAGAATAAGCGATAATGTTCTTAAGAGATTAACTAATGCATTTTCATTATAAAAATCAGCTATAAACGGTGCCGAAAACCATAGAATAATATAAAGTACTATTGCAATAGCTAAGTTAAAAGTGAATGCAGTACTTAAATCATCTGGAGACTTATCATTTTTTTGAATAAGCGCTTTAGTAAAACCACTATCTACGAATATTTGAGAGATGGCTATAAAAACTAAGAGAATACCAACTAAACCGTAATCATTTGGACTTAAAATCCGCGCTAAAATAACCCCAATGATGAATTGAAGACCTTGATTTCCAAATTTTTCTAAAGCATTCCAATAAAAAGAACTTGAATTTTTTTTATCGCCTTTCATTATTTAGTGGTTATTCTATTTTTAATTACCTTAAAAATGTGATTGGCATCAAATAATTTTTCGGACAGCCCTTTCCAATTAAAAACTTCTTTATAAATATAATTGTCATAATATATATCCGATATAAGTGTCTTTGGATGAGATATTGGTTTATTTAATTCATGATAAGTAAATAGCTTATTTTCATGAGATCCGTTTGTGTGTGTAGAGTCAGTGCCAAAACCAATATTTTGTATTAAATTTTTAGTTGGTACAATAGATAATGCATTATTGATGTAGCTATTGAAAATCCATAAAAAATCCCAAGCATCTACTTCGTCTTTATAAGCGGACTTAGCATTATTAATAATAAATTTTGATACTATAGAGTCCTCTATTAAATTCTTTAATTCTAACTCGTGACTAATGGCACTAAAATTCTTTATAGTACTTATATTTTTTTCCCATCTATTTCGCCAAGTTGCCCAGCCCCAAGTTACAGGGAAGTTTGCAAAAAAATATGTATTGTTTACTTTATTGGATTTTTCTAAAAAATTAAATCCACCTATGGTAAAAATCCTTAAATCATTTTTGTAGTAATCAAGAAGTGTTTCACAAAATAAGAAGAAGCTATTAGATGGTAAGCAATCATCTTCGAGAATAATACCTTTCTCTTCTTGTTCAAAAAACCAAGTAATGGCACTGTGAGGACCGTGATTACAACCTAAGTTTTTTTCTTGAAATAACGTAAAAACTTCACATTCCCAATCAATATTGTCTAATAAAAATTTTCTTACATTATTTACCTTTAAATCTTCTCCTTTCTTGTCAATTTTAGCAGCGTCTGATGCTAAATATAACTTTTTTGGCTTTTGCTCTCTTATTTTACTAAAAACCTGTTTTGTAGTGTCGAGTCTATTAAATGTTATTAATAGAATGGGTGTTTCGAAAGCATTTATTTTAGTCATTATGTATTTGGTATAAATTTCAGAATCTTTTAGATTTTCTATTTTAATAATTTGTCACTTTTTACTAGGTGAACAAGTTCATAGCTGTAATCTAATGTTCCTAGTTTATTAAGTTAGTTTCCGAACGGCTAGAGTATTTTGAAGTAAAAATTTGAATGAGTAGCATTAAATAGAAGTACTTTAATACATTATTATACATTTTCTAGTTTTCTAAATTTACCTTGCTATTTTAAAATAATTTCTTGATTATTCTCTGTTTGGTGATATTCATTTAGAGCTTTTTTAAAAAAAAAATATTTTTTTAAGATTAAAAAAAACCCTAAGAGGTTTATTAAATTACTTTAATTTTTCACCAACTTAGGGGATTAAAAAAATATCGTGTTAGTTTTTTATTCAAAGTAGTTTAAAATTCTATATCCGCCATCTTTAAGATATTGATCTTTCTGCATCAACTTAACATCACTTTGCATCATGTCTTTAACCAAATCTTTAAGCTCGTATTCTGTATCCCAACCTAACTTGGTTTTTGCTTTTGATGGATCTCCAATCAATAGGTCTACTTCAGTTGGTCTAAAATATTTAGGGTCAACACCTAAAACTTCTTTTC
>JAHDHE010000069.1 GCA_020631475.1 Tenacibaculum sp.
CATTAATCGGTTCCCATTCGTATTCTTGTAAACCAGTAACCATTATTCTAAAATCAAGTTCAAAATAATCGCTTACTAAATTAATTATTTGATCTTTAAAAGAAACTTTATCAAAACTCACACTACTTAATTGGTGCGATAAATTACGCACGTTGTCTTTAACAGCATCTAACTTTTGTGCTTCTTCTATTAAGTTAGATTTTTCTAATTTTTGATGTAATAAACGTAAATCTCCAGCAACTTCATCGTGTAAAGATTTTGCAATTTGCTGACGCTCGTGTTCTCTTGCTTGTACTCTTTCTAATTGTGCTTGGTAAAGTAGCTTTCTTCTTCTTTGAAAATAAAACATTACACTTAAACCAAAGAGTAATATACCACTTGCTGCTGCCAACCAACCAATAGTTTTTTGCTGTTTTTGATAAGTAATTTCAGCTTGTTTTTTTTCGTTGTCAGTTTTTAAAACGGTGTTTTCTTTTTCTTTTTTATCAGTTTCGTATCTAATTTTAGCAAATTGATTTTTTAACAAACGTTCTTTTTGGAATAAACTATCATTAAGTTTTATGTATTCTTGTATATATTGCTTTGATTGTTTACCAGAAGTTAATTCTGAAAGGTTCTCTAAAGCCTCTAGCCATTTTTTATTATTGTGAGTTTGTTTAGCATATTTTAAAGCCTCATTAGAATGATATAAAGATTTTCTTGTTTGATTTCTGTTTTTATAGTAATTTGAAATGTTAATATGGGTATCAGAAAGGTTGCCAAACTCTTTTAGTTTATTTCTAATATTTAAAACTTCAATATATTGTTGTAATACACCTTTTTCTTTGTTTAATTTATAATTACTAAAAGCTAAATTTTCTAATAAAAAAGCATATTGTATTGGGTATTTTTCTTTTAAACTATCTTTAGACAATCCTTTTTTAAAATATTGAATAGCTTTCTGATGGTTATTTTGATTCTGATATAAAAAACCTAAATTATTTATTATGTATAAATAGCCAATAATATTTTTATTTAGTTTATTATATTGGAGAGATTTATTATAATAATTTAAAGATTCTTTTGGTTGGTTTAATTCTTCAGATACAATCCCTAGATTATTATAAATATATTCGAGATATTTAAAGGACTTAATTGGTTCTAAATATTTTAATGCTTCTATTGAACTTATTTCACTTCCTAGGTAATCTTTAACTTCTCTTTGTAGGTTAGCAATACTTAATAATCTCCTCCCGACTTCTAAAGAATCATTTCTCTTTTTAGAGATATCCTTAGATTTATGATAGTAATAAAAAGCACTATCTTTTCTATATTTCATTTCATGAAACATAGCTTTATATTGATAATATTTAGCTAAAGTTGTAGAGTCATTACTAGACTTATATAACCGTAATAATTTTTTATAAGAATTTTTTAACGTAGTAGAGTCATTTTTAAAAAATGCAGATAAGCCTAATTCAATTGTTTCTCTTTTTTTGGTATTTAAAATTGAGTCAATTTTTTGACTATAAGAAAAATTAATATAAAATATAAAAAATAAAACGAATCTCATAGGGATTGAAAAATATTCAAAAAACCAAAAACTCTTAACAATATATATATTATTAAGAGTTTTTGCTTTTTTAGAAAAGCAAGAATTTATCCATTCCCTCCTTGGTTTCCTGTTCCTCCACCACCAGTAGTTGGTCTATCAGTACCAGTATCAGTACCAGTTTTCGGGTTGTCTGTATCAGGGCTTAATGTCATTTCCACTTCTTGTAAATTCTTGTTTTCCATAATTATAGGGTTTTAATTAAACAATTTTTGTGGGGGACTAAAAATAAAGTCTCTAAAATATAGTGTTTATGGGAGAAAGCCAAGAAATAAACTATATTTTTTATCATTACAACCAAAGAGAAGTAATTTGTTTCTAGGTTTCCGTTATTGCGAGGCACGAAGCAAACTGTAGTTCGCATGTTGTTAATAAAAAGATTACTTCGTCATCCTTCCTCGTAATGACAAGTTAGCTCCTTATCTTATTAAACAAATCCCAAAGCACAACACCACAACTTACTGATATATTTAAAGAGTGTTTGGTTCCTAATTGAGGAATTTCAATGCAAGCATTAGAAGCAGAAACAACTTCTTGTTGTACTCCTTTAACTTCATTACCCATTACAATAGCGTATTTTGTATTTACTTTAGGTGTAAATTCATTTAGCATCGTACTGTTTTCAGCTTGTTCTATAGAAGCTACAAAAACACCATCGTTTTTTAATTGATTAACTAATGTTAACGTATCTTCTACATATTCCCATTCAACCGATTCGGTAGACCCTAAAGCAGTTTTATGAATTTCTTTGTTTGGAGGCGTTGCCGTAATACCGCACAAATAAATTTTTTCGATTAAAAAAGCATCCGAAGTTCTAAAAACCGAACCAATATTATTCAAACTACGAATATTGTCGAGTACCACAATAATGGGTGTTTTTTTAGTTTGTTTAAACTCTTCAACCGTTTTTCTGCCTAACTCGCTATTTTTTAGTTTTCTCATTAATTTAATGTTATAATTCTTCCGTCATTGCGACTAAAAGGAAGCAATCTGTTATTTGTATATTCCCGACCAAGAGATTACTTCGTTATTCTTCCTCGTAATGACGTTATGTTTTGTCATTGCGAATGGTAATGAAGTAATCTGCTAATCGCAATGAGATTACTTCGTCGCTATCACTTCTGGTAATGACGTAGTTTTTATATTTTTGTTTAGACTTGTAGCTTACTGATTATTAAAAGCTGTTAACGACTAACTACTTTTTTCTATCTTCGCAAAACTAATTGAAAAAATCTAAAAACTTGGCAAAAACAAAGGCAAAAAAGGTAACTCCGCTAATGCAACAATACAACGGAATTAAAGCAAAATATCCGGATGCAATGTTACTTTTTAGAGTGGGAGATTTTTACGAAACCTTTGGAGAAGATGCCGTAAAAGCATCCGAAGTTTTAGGAATAATTTTAACCAAAAGAGGTGCAGGTAGCGAGAGTGAAACTGCCTTGGCTGGTTTCCCGCATCATTCTTTAAATACCTATCTGCCTAAGCTGGTAAAATCTGGTTTACGTGTGGCTATTTGCGATCAGTTAGAAGATCCTAAAATGACCAAGAAGATTGTAAAGCGTGGTGTTACCGAATTGGTAACTCCAGGAGTTGCTTTAAACGATGAGGTTTTACAATCGAAATCGAATAATTTTTTAGCGGCTGTACATTTCGGTAAGAAGTTATTAGGAGTTTCTTTTTTAGATGTTTCTACAGGTGAGTTTTTAATCGCACAAGGAAACGAAGAATACATTGATAAATTACTACAGAATTTTTCACCTAGTGAAGTCTTAGTAGAAAAGAAAAACAAGCAACGTTTTTTAGAGTTGTTTACGAATCGTTTTCATACGTTTTATTTAGAAGATTGGATTTTTCAAAAAGAATATGGTAACGAATTATTAAGCAATCACTTTAAGGTTAAAAATTTAAAAGGATTTGGTGTTGATGAGTTAGAATACGGAGTTATTGCTGGTGGAGCAGTGATGTATTACTTATCAGAAACACAACATAATAAAATAGATCACATCCAATCAATCAGCAGAATTGCTGAAGATAATTATGTGTGGATGGATCGTTTTACCGTGAAAAACTTAGAGTTATACGGAGGGAATAATGTAAATTCTGTTTCGTTGTTAAATGTAATTGATAAAACAATTTCTCCGATGGGAGGTCGCTTGTTAAAACGTTGGTTAGCGCTTCCATTAAAAGATATAGAGCAGATTAAACAACGCCATGAGTTGGTGAAGTTTTTAATTGATAATGATGATTTTCACGAAACAGTAACCTATCAGTTAAAACAAATTTCTGATATCGAACGATTGATATCTAAAGTAGCTACAGGTAAAGTTTCGCCAAGAGAAGTGATTCTTTTAAAGAATTCTTTAAAAGCCATTTTACCGATAAAAGAAGCTGCTGAAAAAAGTAAAAACAAAACAGTTAAAAAAATTGGTAAACAATTACATGATTGTAAGTTGTTAATTGATAAAATTACTGAGAGTGTATTTGAAGAAGCTCCGGTAAACATTAATAAAGGAAATGCGATTGCAAATGGTATTTCTACCGAATTGGATGAGTTACGAAGCATTTCTAATTCAGGAAAAGAATATTTAGATAATATGTTAGCTCGCGAAACGGAGCGAACAGGAATATCGAGCTTAAAAATTGCTTTTAATAATGTTTTTGGATACTATATTGAAGTTAGAAATAAATACAAAGATGATGTTCCAGAAGAGTGGATTCGTAAGCAAACTTTAGTAAATGCTGAACGTTATATTACTGAAGAGTTAAAAGAGTACGAAGCTAAGATTTTAGGAGCTGAAGAGAAAATTCAACAATTAGAAACTGAGATTTTTGCAAAATTAGTGCAGTTCATTATTGGTTTTGTACAACCTGTACAGCAGAATGCTCAAAATGTTGCTAAAATAGATGGATTGTTATCGTTTGCTACCTTGGCAATGGATAATAATTATGTGCGCCCGATGATGGATGAGAGCACTGATATTGAAATTAAAAATGGTCGCCATCCAGTAATAGAAAAACAATTACCAATAGGTGAAGAGTATATTGCAAACGATGTTGTTTTAAATCGTAATCAGCAACAAATAATTATGATTACCGGACCCAACATGTCGGGTAAATCTGCTATTTTACGTCAAACAGCATTGATTGTTTTACTAGCACAAATGGGAAGTTATGTACCAGCACAAAATGCTAGAATTGGTATTGTAGATAAAATTTTTACGAGAGTAGGAGCCAGCGATAATATTTCGATGGGAGAATCTACTTTTATGGTAGAAATGAATGAAACAGCATCGATATTAAATAATATTTCTGAACGTAGTTTAGTGTTGTTAGATGAAATTGGTCGTGGAACTTCTACTTACGACGGAATTTCAATTGCTTGGGCTATTTCAGAATATTTGCACGAGCATCCATCAAAAGCAAAAACTTTATTTGCTACACATTACCATGAGTTAAATGAAATGACGACTACGTTTGAACGTATTAAGAATTTCAATGTATCGGTAAAAGAGTTAAAAGACAGTATTATTTTCTTGCGTAAACTAGTTGCAGGTGGTAGTAACCATAGTTTTGGTATTCACGTAGCTAAATTAGCAGGTATGCCGAATATGGTAATTCATAGAGCACAGAAAATTTTAAAGCAGTTAGAAGATTCGCATTCGCAAAAAGAAGTAAAGGAAGTGTTGAAAGAAACACAGCATAAAGAAATGCAAATGAGCTTTTTTCAGTTAGATGATCCTTTGCTGGAAGATATTCGTGAAGAAATTTTAGCAACAAATATTGATACGTTAACTCCAATTGAAGCATTAATGAAGCTGAATGAGATTAAGCGTATGTTGGTTAAAAAATAAAAGAGATTTCAAACGAAATCTCTTTTAAAAACACTTTATAATTTACCTCTTAAAACTAGTACCGGAATATTACAATGGAACTCTTTCTTTAAAATAGTATTCTTTTCCCATAGTTTTTGAAAAAATCCACGATTACGTCTAAACACACATAATAAGTCTGGGTTATGAGATTGAAAATGTTCTAAAACACCTTGAAAAGTTGTAGCGTTTTCTGTTACAGTTAATTCATTTTTTATCTCTCCTAAATTAGAATCTAAAACTAAATCTTCTTCAGTATAATTAGGTGTTTTTACCAACAATAAATTAGAAGAAGCTTTAAAAGTTTTTAAGATTTTATTTAAAGGATTCAATACATTTTCCTTGTTCATAATTCCCGATTTAAAAGCAGTTAATACTGATTTTATTGGAGAAAATTGATAACCATCAGGAACAATTAACATAGGAATGTTGGTTTGTTTTAAAACGCTACCCGATGTATTTCCTAAAAACACTTCTTCTTTTATAGAATTACTTTTTGGACCCATAATAATTAAATCCATTCCTAATTCTCTATCAATAGCAGTAATACTTTCTAAAACATCACCTTTTGCAGTAATCATTTTAATAGCTACATTTTTTCTGTCAACAGAATTAATCATAGCTCTTAAATATAAATTTGTTTCACGCTGCATAGTATCATCAGCATTTACAAAGGCACCTGCTTTTGTTAAAATCTTATACGCACGCATTACAAATACTTTCGCATTTATAGCTTCAGCAAAATTAATGGCGTATTGTAAGGTGTTTATTGAGTTTTCGGTAGATCCGATAGGAACTAATATATGTTTCATAAAATCTTTTTTTTAATCAGAGTGCTTTTACACTAAGTAAGTTGCAAAGATAAATAATATTTAAAACACATTATTTTAAGTGTTTTACTTCATGATATAAAAGAATAACTGTTCCTTTGTTCTTCGAATATGAATCAAGATATTAGTTTTA
>JAHDHE010000070.1 GCA_020631475.1 Tenacibaculum sp.
AATGGAATTACAACCACCATATCGTAAAATTATTCATGTTGATATGGATGCTTTTTATGCATCGGTTGAACAATTAGATAATCCTGATTTGATTGGTAAAGCGGTTGCTGTTGGTGGTAATGAAATTAGAGGAGTTGTATCTGCAGCTAGTTATGAAGCTCGTAAATTCGGAGTACGATCTGCAATGAGTGGATTTTTAGCAAAAAAGAAATGTCCGCATTTAATTTTTGTTCCACCAAGATTTGACCGCTACAAAGAAATTTCATCAAAAATTAGAGCTATTTTTTATGATTATACCGATTTGGTAGAGCCCTTATCTTTAGATGAAGCTTATTTAGATGTTACCGAAAATAAAAAAGGATATACTTCTGCAAGTATGATTGCTCAAGAAATTCGTCAACGTATTTGGGATGAATTGCAATTAAGAGCATCTGCAGGAATATCAATAAATAAATTTATTGCCAAAGTAGCTTCAGATATTAATAAGCCTAACGGGCAAAAAACCATAAATCCTGAGGATGTTATTCCTTTTTTAGAAGAGCTTCCGGTTAATAAGTTCTATGGCGTAGGTAAAGTAACTGCTGCAAAAATGCACAATTTAGGAATCTTTACAGGTTTAGATTTAAAGAAAAAAACGTTAGAAGAACTTTCTGTTTTATTTGGAAAATCAGGAGTTCATTATTTTAATATTGTTAGAGGAATCCACAATAGTAAAGTAAAGCCTAATCGAGTTCGAAAATCTATTGCTGCCGAACGTACTTTTAATGAAAATTTATCTTCAGAAGTTTTTATGTTAGATCGTTTGGATAAAATTGCTGAAGAACTTGAACGAAGAATGAAAAAATCGAATACAAAAGGAAAAACGGTTACTTTAAAAATTAAATACAGTGATTTTACGCAACAAACTCGTAGTAAAACAACCAATCACTTCATCTATTTAAAAAAAGAGTTCTATCCTATTGTAAAAGAGTTGTTATATCAAGAAAAACTTAAAAATTCTGTTCGTTTGTTAGGAATATCTTTTAGTAATTTAAATACCGAGAAAAAAGACCCTATTTGGGTACAATTAAAGTTTGATTTTTAAATTATAGGCAGTTTTAACGAAACCTTTGTTCCATTTGGTTTTCCTTTTTCATCAAACAAATCTGTATATACTAAAGAATAGCTATTCATAAATTCGTTTGAGAAATTATTTATCTTTCTTTTGTTAAGTCTACGCCTATCGACTTTCTATTTAAAGATTTATTACTTTTTATTTTAAAAGCAGCATCTCTACCGATACCATTATCGGTAACACAAATTTCAATAAATTCTTCTGACAATTTGTTTATAAATAATTCTACTTTTTTATCTCCTTTTTTTGATGACAACCCATGCCAAATCGAATTTTCAAGAAAAGGTTGTAATACTAGTGGTGGTATTTTAATTCTCTCTAAATTTAAATCTTCATCTATATTTTCGACGTATGTAATTTCATTAGAAAAGCGGATGTTTTCAATACTCATATAAAGATTCATTGTTTTTAATTCTTCTGCGAGTGATACTTCTTTTACTGTTGAAGATTCTAGAATATTACGAATTAATTTAGAAAATTTATTTAAGTAATAAACAGCGTTTTTCTGTTCATTATTAATAATATAGAGTTTAATTGAGTTTAAAGCGTTGAATACAAAATGAGGGTTCATTTGAATTCTAAGCGCTTCTTGCTCTAATAATAAAATTTGCTTGTCATTTTTTAATAAACGTTGCCTGTAAATGGAATATAATAACACTCCAAATAAAGCAATTGAAACTAAAGATATGATTAAAATATTTCTGTTTCTTAATAATTTAAGCTTCGCTATTTCATTTTCTCTTGCTAAGTTTTTAAGTTTATTATTACTTACTTCACTATCATATTTATTAATTAAACTATTTACGTAACGAATATTTTTAGCATTAAAAGTTTTTCTTTCAACTTCAATTGATTTTTGAAAAAACTCTAAAGACTCCTTATAATTTCCTTCTTTTTTATTTAATTCAGATAAATGATCGTATGACAATACTAAACTTGAAGGAATATTATTATCTACGCCAATTTTAAGAGCTTTATTTAAATAATATCTCGATTCTTTTAATTTGTTTAACTTTAAAAGTACCCAACCTAAAGTATTATAAACTTCAGATAAATAATATCTATTTTTTAAACCCTCAGCTAATTCAACAACCTCATTTATATATTTATATGCCTCATTATATTTACGTTGTTTAATTAAAATATCGCTAATACTATTATGACAAATCACTTTACCTATTTTATCATTATTTAGTGTATTATATTCTAATGATTTTTGATAATTTTCAAGTGCTAATTCTAAATCACCAATGTTTTTATGAGCATAACCTATATTTTGATGATTAATTGCTAACCCTCTACGGTCGTTTAACTCTTTTTGTAACGTTATTGATTCACTAAATTTCTCTAGAGCTTTTTCATACTGCTTTAAAGTTAAATATATATTACCAATACTATTAATTGTAATACTATTACTTATTTTAATGTCGTTAGATGGATTATTAACTTTTAAAATAATATCTAATGCCGATTGATGATAATTTAAAGCCCCACGAATTTTATCCTGCCTTCTACAAATAACACCTAATTGATTTAAAGTTACAATTTCAGCTTCTATACTTTTTATTTTTTTTGATAAGCTTAAGGCTTCCTTATATTTTACTATTGCTTTATTATATTCTGTAATATTTCTATGTGCACGACCCTGAACATTTTTCGCAAAAATTTCTCCTATTAAATATTTGCTCTTTTGACTTTCATTTAAAAGTCTTAATATCTGTTCGTTTGTAAAACGAATCCTTCTAAAATGCTTTTGAAGCTTAAAATAACTTGGTTCTTTTTTTTGTACAGCAACAACAATTAAACTGTCTACATTCTTTTTTTGAGAAAAGCTTATTGAAGAGATAAAGAAAACTAATAAGACAGTATAAATGAATTTCATTTTTAAAATTTTTCTAAGAAATCCGATTTTCTTTGACGTGATACCGGTATTTTGTGATTGTCTTCTAAAACCACATAACCGTCCGATTTTAAAAACTCTTTAATTTTGTTTAAATTAATTACAAATGAATTATGAATTCTAAAAAAATGTTCATCAGGAAGCAATTCATTTATTTCTTTTAATTTTTTAGTAACTACAATTTTCTTATTCAATGTAGTGTGTATAGATGAATAATTACCATCAGATTCGACAAATAAAATTTCTGATTGCTCTAAAAAAATTAATTTGCCATCTGTATTAATTGTTATTTTTCTTCTTTTAAATTTTTGAGTAAAACTTGATAAAATTTTCTCAAATTTTTCGCTGCTATTATTTTTTTCATGATGAATCTTAATTCTATCAATTGTTGCTTCTAAATCATCAGTATCAATTGGTTTTAATAAATAATCTATAGCTTCATTTTTTAATGCTTTAATTGCATATTCGTTATAAGCAGTAGTTATAACTACAGGGAAATCTCTTTGATTTAACCTTTCTAGTAATTGAAAACCGTCCATTGTTGGCATTTCAATATCTAAAAAAAGACAATCAATTGAATTATCATTAATATATTTAATGGCTTTATCAGCTTCTGTAAAAGTTTCTATGATTTCGATATCATTGTTAAAATTTGATAATTCCCAAGAAAGACTTTGTATTGCCTTTGGTTCATCATCAACGATAACTGCTCTTAACATAAAATATAGATTTTCATCAAATGTAATTGATATTAATGTAAAACTAAAATATAAGACTTAGCTTTAAATGTAGAAAAAGGTACTTTTTTTACTAAAAAAAAACAAATGCAAACCAATTACACAAAAAATAACACCATTTACACAAAAGCCTTTTAATTAAATATATTTTAACTCCATATTTGCAGTATAATACACAAGGGGATCATTTTGATAAATTGGGGGATTAATCAATAATGACAAAATTTAAAAGACATTGTTTAGCTACAATGTCTTTTTATTTTTAATAAAATTTCTCTTTTTCTTTCTTAAATTACCATTTACACAAAAAACACAACCATTTATACATAATCATATAAACACAATGCTTTTTTACTGCATATTTGTGGCATAATACACAAAGGGAATCATTATTGATAAATTGGGGGATTAATCAATATGACATTAAAAAAAGCACTACTTAGGTAGTGCTTTTTTGGTTCTTTAAAATATTTTTTTACTAAATCACTCTGCACTGAAAGTGCTGCAATAAAATTGCAGGGTTTTAGAACCCTAGTTGAGATCAATAAAAAAAGCTCAAACAATAATATTGTTTGAGCTTTAAATTTATTTAATCAATTTGTTTCTTAAGCCTCGAATGGAGTTACTGAAACGTATGATCTGTTATCTCTTTTCTTTTGGAATTTAACAACGCCATCAACTTTAGCATGTAAAGTATGATCTTTTCCCATGTAAACATTTTCACCTGGGTTGTGAGTTGTTCCTCTTTGACGAACAATAATATTACCTGCAATTGCAGCTTGTCCTCCAAAAATCTTTACTCCTAGTCGTTTCGATTCTGATTCTCTACCATTCTTCGAACTACCGACACCTTTTTTATGAGCCATCTCTCTAAGTTTTTAAAGTTAATTATTTGCTTAACGCTTCAATTAATTCAGCTTTCTTTAAAGAAGTATATCCTTTAACACCTGCTTCTTTTGCTGCAGCTTTTAATTCTGCAACAGTCATTGAACTTAAATCAGTCGATTCTGCTTTTGGTTCAGCTTTAGGAGCTTCTTTTTTAGCAGCTGCCTTTTTAGTACCTGAAGCAGAAATTCCATCAATTTGAATCTCAGTTAAATACTGTCTATGTCCATTTTTCTTTTTGTAACCTTTTCTTCTTTTCTTCTTGAAAACGATTACTTTATCACCTTTTAAGTGACCTAATACTGTTGCAGTTACTCCTGCACCTGCTATAGCTGGGGCGCCAATAGTAACGTTACCTTTGTCTTCAATTAGCATTACGTTATCAAAAGTTACTTTTGATCCTTCTGCCTCTTGTAAACGGTGTACGTAAACTTTTTGGTCTTTTGCTACTTTAAATTGCTGCCCTGCTATCTCTACGATTGCGTACATACTTTTTGTTTTGCGTTATACTTAACACATTTTCTTAGTGAAAATGCGGATGCAAATATACATGTTTTTTATCAACAAACAACCTACAGCTCAGAAAATTACTCAGTTCTTTAATCAAAAAAATTAAACCTTTTTAATTTTAAGTGTAACAAAAGAGTTAATTTCACGTCAGATAAATCAAAATCAGTTAAAAACTAAAAAATTTATTAATGAAAAAAAGTATTTTATCTCTTGCTACTGCTATGTTATTTGCATTTTCTGCAAATGCACAGAAAGTAGAATTTGAAGAGTATGATTTAAGTAATGGTATGCATGTTATCTTACATCAAGATAAATCGGCTCCAGTAGTTGTTACTTCAGTAATGTATCATGTAGGTGCTAAAGATGAGCAACCAAACCGTACAGGAATGGCTCACTTTTTCGAGCATTTATTATTTGAAGGAACAAAGAATATTAAGAAAGGTGAATGGTTTAAACTTGTTTCTTCTAACGGAGGAAAAAACAATGCTAATACCACAGATGATAGAACTTATTATTATGAAGTTTTTCCTTCTAATAATTTAGAGTTAGGTTTATGGATGGAATCTGAAAGGTTATTATATCCTGTTATTGGTCAAGACGGTGTTGATACTCAAAACGAAGTTGTAAAAGAGGAAAAGCGTTTACGTGTAGACAATCAACCTTATTCTCGTTTTTTAGAAAATGTTAAGAAAAACATGTTTAAAAAACATCCATATAAAGGAACAACTATTGGTAAAATGAAGCATTTAGACGATGCTACTTTAGAAGAGTTTATTGCTTTTAATAAAAAATTCTATGTACCAAACAATGCTACACTAGTTGTTGCTGGTGACATTGATGTAAAACAAGCTAAAACTTGGATTAAAGAATACTTTGAAAGAATTCCTAGAGGAGAAGATATTAAAAGAAATTTTCCAAAAGAAGATCCTATTACCAATCAAATAGAAGCTAAAGCTTACGATCCTAATATTCAGATTCCTGCAATTATGGAAGCATATAGAACTCCGTCTATGAAAACACGTGATTCTAGAGTTTTAGACATGATTTCTTCATATTTAAGTAGCGGAAAAAGCTCTGTTTTATACAAGAAATTAGTTGATCAAAAGAAAATGGCTTTACAAGCTGGTGCAATTAATTTAAGTCAAGAAGATTACGGTACTTATATTAT
>JAHDHE010000071.1 GCA_020631475.1 Tenacibaculum sp.
TCTTTAAAAAGTTTACTCTGGTAAAATATATATTATAATACTCTTACGTTTACAGCGTTTAATCCTTTTCTTCCATCTTGTAATTCGAATTCAACTTCGTCGTTTTCACGAACTTCGTCGATTAATCCTGAAACATGTACAAAATGTTCTTTGTTTGATCCTTCTTCTGTGATAAATCCAAATCCTTTTGATTCGTTGAAGAATTTTACGGTACCTTTATTCATTATAAAAAATTATGTGTTGCTTGCTTAAGTGCTAACAACGTTTATTGTTTTGCAAAGATAACGCCAATTTTATTAACAACTACTAAAATATTCATTTTCTTTTACTTATAATATAAAAAAAGTCGATTTACATAATTGCAAATCGACTTGTATATATGTGATTGATTAGTAATTAATCAAAATCTGTATCCATTTTTAAGTAATCTAAAAACTCACGTTTAGTTTCTTTGTTTTTAAATTTACCTCCAAATTCAGCTGTAACAGTAGAGCTTTCAATATCTTTAATTCCTCGAGAGTTTACACATAAATGTTTTGCATCAATAACACAAGCAACATCTTGTGTACCTAAAGCTTCTTGCATTGCTTGTACAACTTGCATTGTTAAACGCTCTTGTACTTGTGGTCTTTTAGAAAAATACTCTACGATACGATTCATTTTAGATAGTCCAATTACTTTTCCGTCAGAAATATAAGCTACATGTGCACGACCTATAATTGGCAATAAATGATGTTCGCATGTAGAATATACTACGATATTCTTTTCTACCAACATTTCGCCATAATTGTAATTATTGTCGAATGTTGATGCCTTTGGCATATTATTGGGATTTAATCCCATAAAAATTTCATTAACGAATGCTTTTGCTACACGCTTAGGTGTACCTTGCATGCTATCGTCAGTTAAATCCATTCCTAAAGTTATCAAGATATCTTTTACACTTTCTTGAATTTTTTCTATCTTTTCTTGGTCAGAAATATCAAACGCATCAGCACGTAATGGCGTTTTAGCCGATGTACCAATGTGGTTCTCTCCTATCTCCTCCGTTCTTTCGTCATTCATTTTGTTGCTGTTCACTTCAAACATTTCTTTCTATTATTAAGGCGCAAATTTACAACATTGCTGTTAATTTACTGTACTTTATTTATCAATTCATCTAAAGAACAAGTAGTTTGCTCTCCATTCATCATATTTTTTAAAATAAACGTGGTATCATCTACATCAGTTACTACAAACTCTATAGCTCTATTCGTAACGTATTTCCACTGTTTTTTTTGTTGTTTATTACTCGTTGCGGTATCTGGATACAACTCTGATTTTATATTATTTTCTCTTAAAACTTTAATCGCTTTTATTTTTGATAAATTCTCAGACTCATCAAAGTTTAAGAACAATACTTTTGGCTTTGGCAACTCTACAGCTTCAAATAAATTCAACTCTTCCATTACTAGATAAATACGATCTAATCCGAAAGAAATTCCAACGCCCGAAACATCTTTTAAACCGAAGATTCCCGTTAAATCATCATAACGACCTCCGCCTCCGATAGATCCCATTTTTACACCTTCTGGAGCAGCTACTTCATAAATTGCACCTGTATAATAATTTAATCCACGAGCTAAGGTTACATCTAATTCTAATGAAGCCGATGACAAACCAATCTCTTCGATCATATTTACAACAGTGCGTAAATCTTGTACTCCTTGTAAACCTTCTTCAGAAGCACTTAACATTTCTTTTAAAGAACTTAACTTATCTTGATTTGATCCTGTAAAATTAAATAACGGATCTACTTTTTTAATCGCGTCTTCAGAAATTCCTTTCTCCAACATTTCTTTTACAACACCTTCTTTACCAATCTTATCTAGCTTGTCTAAAGCCACAGTAAAATCGATTAATTTATCTGATGCTCCAATTACCTCAGCAATACCTGATAATATTTTTCGGTTATTGATTTTGATAGTCGTACCTTTTAATCCTAACTTACTAAAAACAGTGTCATATAATTGTACAAATTCAACTTCTTGCAATAAAGACTTGCTACCAACAACATCGGCATCACATTGATAAAACTCTCTAAAACGACCTTTTTGTGGACGATCTGCTCTCCAAACTGGTTGAATTTGATAACGCTTAAAAGGAAATGTAATATCGTTTTGGTGCTGTACAACGTAACGTGCAAATGGTACAGTTAAATCGTAACGTAAGGCTTTTTCTGAAATGCTAGATATTAACTTATTACTTTCTTTATTTTGAAGTAAAGTTTCATCAGCTTTCTTTAAATAATCTCCAGAATTTAAAATCTTAAAAATTAAGCGATCTCCTTCTTCACCATATTTACCCATTAAGGTTGAAGAGTTTTCGAAACTTGGTGTTTCGATAGGTTGAAACCCGAAGTTCTCAAACGAATGTTTAATCGTATTAAAAATATAATTACGTTTTGCTACTTCGCTCGATGAAAAATCTCTTGTTCCTTTTGGTATGCTTGGTTTCATATAAATAATTATGAATTATGAATTATGAATTCTAAATTATGAATTTGCTTATTCAAAATTTAAAATCCTTAATTTTAAAAATGTTCATTTTTTATTATTAGAGGTTTGTTTTCATTAAAGTGAAATACTTAAACGCTCTTCAAGCGCAAATATCTGAATTTAATAGTAGATTATGAAGTTTTATTTCTTCGTTTTAATCGATAAATAGAAGCGTTTAACTCAAAGCCTAAAAGAAGAATAATTGCATTTAACCAAACAAACAACATTAAGATTAACAAAGTACCGATAGAACCATATAGTTGATTATAAGTTGCAAATTTATCTACATATATTCCGAAAAGATAAAATGTAAATAATGACACTATTGTTGTTAAAATAGCTCCAGCTGAAAAAAACTTAACTTCTTTTCCTTGTTTTGTTCCGAAACGAAATAATAGTGACACAATAGTAAAGATCATTAATAAAAATAGTAAACCTCTACCCCAATAAAACAGATTTAAATCACCTGTATTTAACCAACCTATTTTATCTATTTTCGCTAAGGCTAGTTGATAAAATATAATTAAAACTACAGTGACAATTAAGAAAAAAGACATTAATAACGAAACGCCTAAAGAAACAATATACGCTCTAAAAACGTTTCTCATTTCTTTTACGTGATACGAATATTCAAATCCGCCAAAAATAGCATTTACTCCATTTGTCATTAAAAATATAGAAGCTAAAAAACCAAATGAAAGCAATCCGCTATATTGATTATTAATAATATCTTTTAAAACAACATCTACAGCATCAAAAGTTTTGGGTGGTAGAATTTCTTGAATTAATTGAAACAAATTGTCTTGAAATCCTTCTATAGGAATGTAAGGTATTAACGATAATATAAATAGCATGAAAGGAAAAATTGCCATAAAGAAACTGAATGCAATTCCGCCTGCACGTGTGGTTAAAGCTCCTTTCACAATACCTATAATGTACATTTCGATAACATCGTACAAAGACATACCTTGTAACCCTGGAATTTTTATTTTTTTTCCGAAGGCTACCAGTAAATTTAGTATTGGTATTTTTTCTAGTTTGCTTTCTATCTGTTTTGTCATTCTTTAAGGATTTCTCTTTTCTACTTTTCCGAAATCAATTACTTCTATAACTATTAATTTAGAATTATTTTCACCTAAATGACCATAACCTTCTTTACTACCTGTGATAAAAACGCCTTTTAATATCATATTCATTGATGTTACACAACCTCCAAATAATTCATCAAATCTTTTGTTTAATTTTTTACCTACTGTAATTGACTCAAAATCTAAATCCATTAGATATTTCTTTGAACAATTTAAGTCATCTAAAACAAAAGAATAACCTTCCATACATCCAAAATAATTCCCTGATAAAACTACTGTATCATTAATCTTCTCCTTTAATACGCAAGAATTATAAATTACTTTTTCTCCTCTGTGAAATTTCAATGAAGATTTACAAGAGTAAAACACAAATACTATTATTAACAATTTAAACAATCTCATTCAATAACTATATTATACTTCTGTAATAAACCAACACTATTTTCTTTTGAAAATTTTGCTCCTTTTAATCGATTATTCTCTGGATCGATTATAATATTTTTTGCTAATCTAAAATCTACTTTTTCTATTACTGTTTTTTCAAAAACCGCTCCTTCTAAATTACAATTTTCAAAAATTGATTTACTTATATCTACCTCGGTAAAATCCGCTTCTTGTAAATTACAATTTACAAATTTTGTGCTTGGAATTTTTAATTGGTAAAACGACGAAAAATTTAACTGACAATCTTTAAAACTAAATTGCAATAAAAATTGATCGCATTCATTAAACTTTACACCTATCATTTTACAATTAATAAAAGACACTTCTTTAAAGGAAGTGTCTTTTATAATCGCATTACTAAAATTACAATCGATAAACTCACATTCTAAAAACTGAATGTTAGACGCATGTACATTCTCGAAGTTACAGTTTTCGAACGTACAATTATCGTATTCTCCTTTTTTGATTTTTGCTATACTAAAATCAACTTTAGAAAATGTTTCGCTATCGAAATAATCATCCATTTATTTTAATCCTCTAGCTTTTAACATCGGAGCTGCTTTTGGATCTCTTCCTGCAAATGTTTTATACATCTCTGCATAATCCATTGTATTCCCTTTTGATAAGATTTGCTCACGGAATTTTTGCCCATTTTCACGCGTTAATAACCCATTGTTTTTAAACCAATCATACGCATCGTGACTTAACATTTCTGTCCATAAATACGAATAGTAACCCGCTGCATAACCTCCACTAAAAATATGTGCAAAATAAGTTGAACGGTATCTTGGAGGAACCTCATCAACATTCAATTTCATTTGCTTTAAAGCTTCTTCTTCAAACTTTGCAACATCTTCAATCTTATCATCTATAGAGATTGTATGCCATTTCATATCTAAACTTGATGAGCACAAGTTTTCGATCATTGAATACCCTTGATTAAAAGTTCCTGCATCTTTAATTTTTTGTAATAATGATGCTGGAATTACCTCTCCTGTTTTATAATGAACTGCGTAGTTATTTAAAACCACTGGATGTGTTGCCCAGTTTTCGTTAAACTGAGACGGAAACTCTACAAAATCTCTCGATGTACTTGTTCCTGAAATAGAAGCGTATTTTTGATTTCCAAATAATCCGTGTAACGCATGACCGAATTCATGAAACATGGTTTCTACATTATCAAAACTGATTAATGCTGGCTTTCCTTCGGCTGGTTTTGGTGAGTTACATACATTGTAAATTACAGGTTTTTGATTACGTAATTTAGATTGCTTTACAAAAGCACTCATCCACGCACCTCCACGTTTACTATCTCTTGCAAAGAAATCCCCATAGTACAATCCTAATTTACTTCCATCTTCCTCAAAGATTTCATAAACCATCACATCTGGATGATAGGTTGGGATATCATCGCGTTTCTTAAATGTAATTCCATATAGCTTGGTAGCTGCGTAAAAAACACCTTTCTCTAATACATTTGTTACTTCGAAATATGGTTTAACTTCTTCTTCATTTAAATTATATTTTGATTTACGAACTTTTTCAGCATAATGATTCCAGTCATAAGGAGCTAATTCAAAATCTTTTCCTTCTTTATTTATTTCTGCTTGAATTTCTTTAGTTTCGGCAGCAACTTTATCTAATGAACCAGAGATTAAACCTTCAAACATTTCAAATACTTTTTCTGGTGTGTTTGCCATGGTTCCTTGTAAGCTCCAACTCGCATAATTATCAAAACCTAATATTTTAGCTTTTTGGGCTCTTAACGTAACCATTTTCTTAACTAAATCAGTCGTATCAAATTCGCCTCCTTCAGCTCTACATACAGATTTACCAAATAATTCTTTACGAACAGCTCTATCTTCTAACGATTGTAATAATGGTTGTTGGGTAGTGTTGATTAATTGAATTTCGTACTTACCGTCTTTCTCTAACGTTTTAATTTTTTCTTCTGATAGTCCTTTTAATTTTTCTTTATCAGTAACTACAACTCCTCCTTTTTTACTAGCGTCTAATAGTTTTTTACCAAAATCGTTTGATAAACTCGCTATTTCTGAGTTTATCTTTTTTAGTTGCTCTTTTTTATCTTCAGATAAATTTGCTCCTGCTTTTACAAAGTTTTTATAATATTCTTTTACCAAATGATTAGATTCTGCATCTAATTGTAATTTTTCTAAACTATTATAAACTTCTTTAATTTTAG
>JAHDHE010000072.1:0-1724 GCA_020631475.1 Tenacibaculum sp.
ATTAAATTACCTACAATTACTTGTACACTACCTACTGCAATTAATACAATTAAAAAGGGTGTAAATTCCCCGAATTGTATCAAGCTAAAAATTGCTGGAAATACAGTTGCAACCAAAGAGCCTACCGTTGGAATGTAGTTTAGTAAAAAGATTAAAAACGCCCAAAACGGTGCGCTATCTACACCTACTAAAACTAAAACGATATAACTTAAAACACCAGTAAGTAAACTCACATAGGTTTTAAGTCTTAAATAGCTAGAAATTGAGTTCTCAATTTTATTTAAAATCATTTGTGTATTCCCTCCTTCTTTGTAAAAAATTTTCTTCAATTTCTTTTTTAAGCTGGCTTCTTCTAAGAAAATAAATAAGGCATAAATTACAATCATAAAAGTATCGCCAAGTAATCCACTAATACCGTTTGCAATACTACCCAATACGGTACCGTAATCAAAATTACCAACTACCGATTTTAAAGAGGTAATTATATCAATATGAAAATAGCTATTTAATTTTTTAATAGTCGCCTCAACATTAGGTTCGTATTTAGTGTAAGAAGTGGTTAAATCAGAAATACTATTGGTAATAATTTCAGAAATAAACCCAAAACCTAAAACAATCAGCGAAAAAACAAACACATTGCTTAACCAAAACGGAATAAATTTTTTCGCGAAAGGAAGCTTGTAAATACTTTTTCTGATTTCTCGTGTTAAAAACCAAAAAATTAAGGCGAAAATAAACGGAATTAAGATTCCTTTTCCAATAACTAATACAGCTACAATAGCTATGGTTACAATAACGAAATTAGCAGCGTTTTTCATGTTTTTATTATTAGTTATTACGTATCCATTGCGATGGATTTAATTTGGTTGTATTTTTAAACAACACAAAAAATAATTTCGTTTTACCAGAAACTTTATCCGTAAATACCTTACCAACTTTATCTCCAGTTTTAACGACATCTCCTTTTTTAACATACACATTTTCTAAATTATTATATGAAGAAATATAGCTTCCATGTTGCACTAATACTGATTTTTTTCCTCCAGATTGTGTTTGTAAGGCTAGTACTTTACCGTTAAATATACTTTGCGCATCGGTATTTGGTTTGGTTACAATATGTAAACCAGCACTGTTAATTTTTATTCCTGAAAAAGTTGGGTGTGGTTGAATACCAAATTTCCTGGTAATAAGTCCGTTTACTGGCCAAGGTAATTTTCCTTTATTTTGTTCAAAACTAGCACGAAGTGTTTCTTCAGCTTTATTTAATATCAACCCAGAAGATTTTTTAGAAGTCCTTTTTTTACCTTTATTAGCACGAGCAATGGCAGCTCTAATTAGTTTGTCGATTCTATCAGCAATACGTTTTTCTTCACGTATTTTTTTCTTTAAATCGCTCTTATACTTTTGCTCTTGTTTTTTAATTTTAGAAACTAAACTTTCTTTATTTTTTTTATCTGATTCTATTTGATCTTTCTGATTTTTTTCATCAGAAATTAATACTTCTTTAGCTTTTTTTCTTTGAGTTAACGAATCGTTTAATTGTTCAACTTCTTTAGTTTTTATAATAATTTCTTCACCCTGTTTTTTCCTATAATCGTTATACTGTTGCATATACTTTAAACGTTTATAGGCTTGGTAAAAACTTTTTGAAGAAAGTAAAAACATGGTTTTACTTTGTTGCGATTTACTTTTATGGGTTTTTACCACCATATCAGCATATTCTT
>JAHDHE010000072.1:1824-5824 GCA_020631475.1 Tenacibaculum sp.
AAAGAGATGTAAAAAACAGAAGATTTCATTATAGTTTAATTTCTTTATACCCGTTAGGGAGTTTAAAATCTGTATTTAAATTTGTGTTGAATTCTACCGAACGCGTTGTAATATCAATATTAGTAAACTTATTTTTTTGTTGCACACTAATATTAATTTTTTCAGGAAAAAGAGATTTGTTTTTTATTAAATACTTTGGGTATTTAATATCTAAACGTTGATTTTTAATCGTGTTAACTAATAATTGTCTGTCTAACTTATAATGTGATGGATTCACATAAAAGAAAATATCAAACAAATTAGGTTGATTTTTTGGTGAAAGTTGATATGATTTCTTATTAATTTGTACTTCTTGTCGCTCAGATCTAACATTTAATAATGATTGACCTAATAACATATTTTGTAGTTGTTGAAAGTTAATATCTCTTCCTAATAGCTTTTTAAGCATAGCAAAATCGCCATCGAAATAATTTTTCTTGTATGGCGAATAAAATTGAACTTTAGTAGGTGTAATTTTAGCTTTAAAAACAGTAATAAACTTGGTTCCTTTTAACCAAATAACTTCATCTTTTTTAATTTTCATTCTAACAGAAAACCCAACATTTTCTTTACTGTCTTTATAGTTTACTTTTAAACGAGCATCAATTGTTTTTTCGTCGAAATTAGCAGCTACGTGCTTTTTAGCAACTTTACGAGCCGACATTTCTCTAATTACTGATGAGTTTTTTGCAATGTTTTTTGTTGATTTACAAGATGTAAACCCAATAAATAATACAATAAGTATTGTAAAATATTTCATAAATTATTTAATAATAAGAGACACTGTTATTTTAAAATTTTGGCAGCTTTGTTTTTAAATGAATTTGATTTTTTAATGTCATTTAAACCTTCGTAAGCCTTTGCAATTTCTAAATAAAATTGTGCTTCAATTTCGTTATTATCAATTACAAAATCAATGCCGTTTTGTAAACTTTCAATTGCTTTTTTAAATTGATTATTTTTATTTAACGCTTTTCCATTCATTAAATACACAAATGGTTGTGCCGGAAACAACGCTAAACCTTGTTCGCTGTACTTTAAAAAATCAGTATGATTATCGATAGATAACTTATCTAATAAAGCTTTTAAATTATTAAAAGTTTTATTCTTTTCAAAACTTAAGCGTACATCTGTATTTGCAATTTTATCCTTTTTGTGTTTAATTTTAGGTTGTTTATTGTTAAGTTTATCTTGTATTCTTCGAAGCCTTGAATTTAATAATTTGGCTTCTTGTAATTCTAAAAGAACTTTCTTAGCAGAAGCTAAATCTCTATTCTGTAGGTGTAAAAAAACTAAAAATTGTTTTTTCTTTGGATGTTTTACTGCAATTTTTTCTTGAACTTTAATTGCTTCCTCAAAAAAAGCGGTTCTTTTTAATAAAGTAACTTTATGTTCTAATAACCATAAGTTTTCGCTTTCTTTATTTAGTGCAAGCTCAACATATTCTATAGCTTCAGTATTTCTATTAAGCTTCGCGTAATTTTTAGAGAGCTCAAATAAAACAGCTTTATTATTGGGCACTAATTCATTACACTCCTCTAAATACTCAATTGCTTTTTGATAATTATAAATTGCCTTTTGCGATAAAGCTTTAAAGAAACTTTCTTGAAATTTAATATTGTTTTTTTCAAGAGGATTTATCGAAGTAGGAATGCTATCTTGTGAAAATAAGGTAAAAGACATAAGGTAAAAGGCAAAGGAAAACAACAATACTTGTCTATACCTTTTACCTTTTACCATTAACCAGTTTTTTTTATGTAAGTTCTGTATAATCACCTATACTTACCGAGGTATAAATTGCGTTATATTTAGCGTGGTTACCAATCATAGCATTATCTAAATTTGCATTAGAAATATGTACGTTTGTTTGAATTAATGAATTTACAATTGTTGAATTTTCTACAACACTGTTTTCACCAATAGAAACATAAGGTCCAATTTTAGTATCTTTTAAAATCACATTTTTACCAACATAACAAGGTTGAATAATTTCTGAGTTTTCTAATACAACGTCGTTAGACACTAAATTGTTGCCATCAGCTTGTTCAAAACCTAAAACTTGTTTGTTAGTATCTACTGTTGGATCTTTTTTACCACAGTCCATCCAAGCATCTACTTTACCAGGAATAAATTGAGCACCTTGTTGTTTTAAAGATTCTAATACTTCTGTTAATTGAAACTCTCCTGAAGGACGAATATCATTATCAATTAAATGTTTTATTTCTTGTTTTACTTTATCACCATCTTTAAAATAGTAAATACCGATAATTGCTAAATCAGAAACAAATTCTTTAGGTTTTTCAACAAAATCAGTAATAACACCGTCTTTTAGTTTTACAACACCAAATGCACTTGGATCTTCTACTTGTTTTACCCAAATAGCTCCATCAGCATTTGCATCTAAAGTAAAATCTGCTTTAAATAAAGTATCAGCAAAAGCTACAACACAAGAACCATTTAACGATTCTTTAGCGCAATAAATAGCATGCGCAGTTCCTAATGCTTCTTCTTGAACATAAACAGAACCTTTAGCGCCTAAATTTTCAGCGATTGTAATTAATTTATCTTTCGTGTTAGCTGGAAATCCTTTTGCAGCAGGACCAATAATAAAAGCAATTTCTTCGATAGGTTGATTTACTACTGATGTAATATCTTCTACCAAACGCTGTACAATTGGTTTACCCGCTATGACAGTTAATGGCTTTGGAGTTGTTAATGTATGCGGTCTTAAACGAGACCCAATTCCTGCCATTGGTACAATTATCTTCATGTTTTTTCTTTTCGTTTTTAACGGTGCAATATACCATTAATAACGTATTGAAAAAAGTTATAATCCTTTTGGGATGGCTTCAATTAAAGTTTTGGTGTATTGAGTTTTTGGATTTGTATAAATTTCATCAGCATCTGCTATTTCTTCAATTTTACCTTTATTCATAACAATTAATTGATCTGCCATATATTTAACCACAGATAAATCGTGTGAAATAAATATATAAGTAAAACTAAATTCTGATTTTAATTGATTTAATAAATTCAATACTTGTGCTTGCACAGATACATCTAATGCAGAAACAGATTCGTCGCAAATAATTAGTTTTGGTTTTAGTGCAATAGCACGTGCAATTCCAATTCGTTGACGTTGTCCGCCAGAAAACTCATGAGGGTATCTATTATAGTGACTACGTTCTAAACCAACCTTTTCTAATAAGTTAAATACATATTCTTTTCGCTCTTTGTTAGACTTTAAAACCTTGTGAACCTTCATTGGTTCAAGGATTGAATCTCCAACAGTAATCCTTGGATTTAAAGAAGAAAAAGGATCTTGAAAAATGATTTGAATATCTTTTCTAAGTTTTTTAAATTCAGATTTTGTTAGTTTAGTAATATCTTTTCCTTTATAAATAATTTCTCCCGAAGTAGCGTTTTCTAATTGTAATATGGTTCTACTTAATGTTGTTTTACCACAACCACTTTCACCTACCAGACCTAAAGTTTCTCCTTCATATATTTTAAAAGAAACATTGTTTACTGCTTTTACAATAGTAGATTTTGAAAACCACGAGGAATTACAGATGAAGTTTTTGTTTAAATTTATAACTTCTAACAAAGGAGGAGCACTATATATACGTTGATGAAATAAATTGCGCTCAGCATCAGTATATAATGTGTTGTTAACAGCATCGTTTATAAAATCATATACCGTGGGTAGTGTTTTAAAGCGTTTTTTAGTATTTGGACGAGAATTAATTAAAGCTTTTGTGTAATTTTCTTTAGGATTTAGAAATATGTTTTTACCAGTACCTTGCTCAATAATTTTTCCTTTTTGCATTACAATTACATTATCTGCAATTTCAGAAACCAAAGCTAAATCATGAGAAATAAAAATAATTCCCATTTTATATTCTTGCTGTAATTCTTTTAAAAGTAATATTATTTCTTTTTGAACTGTTACATCTAATGC
>JAHDHE010000073.1 GCA_020631475.1 Tenacibaculum sp.
GGCTTTTGTTTATAGATAATCGAATCGTTGTAAGTACTATCTAATCGATATAATAAAACATTAATCTCTTTTACTTTATCTCTTTTAAAAACCTCAGCAACAGATCCTTTTACTGTTAAAGAATCAATATAATTTCCTGTTGAGAAAACATACTTAAAACTTTCTAACTTATTATTTTCATTGTTGTCTTGAACTGCATTACCAAAGTTAAAAGTATAAGTTGTGTTTGTCTTTAAAGTATCTAAAATTTCAATATTAATATATTTACTAGGGGTACCTTGTGGCGTAATTATCGGAGGATTTTTTAATGGTGGAGAAACTACCAATTGTTTTGTTAAATCTTTTAAAACAATATATTCATCAAAATAAATTCGTATTTTTTTTTTATCAAAACGAATGGTTTCATTCGGTGGTTTTGCTGTCATCATAATTGGCGCATCCTCATCTTTCGGCCCACCTTCTGGTCTACCTTTACGAGCACAACTAACTATTATAAAAACAAATAGAGTAACTAAAAAAATGTGTTTATTTTTCACAAATTGATATTTAAAATACAAGATCAAAAGTAGTAAAATATTGATGAAAACTATTATACTCTTGGGGTATATGCTATTGTTGCAATACTTAAAATTATTCCTTTTGATGTTAAAAGTTCATTACAACAGGCTTCTAGGGTAGCTCCTGTAGTTATTACATCATCAATTAGTAAGATATGTTTATTTTCAAATATATTTTTATTCGTTAATTTAAATTTCGTTTTATTATTAGAAAACCTTTCAAAACGTTGCTTTAATGTTTGGGTTTTACTTATTGATGTTCGTATTAAAACATTGGGCTTATACTCAATATCTAAAACCCTGCTTAACTCCTCTCCAAATTCAGTAACTTGATTATAACCTCGATTTTTTAATTTCTTTTTGTGTAGTGGAACAGGAATTATATAATCAACATCTTTAAAAACTTCAGCTTCTTTTAAGTTATTTCCAAACCAATTACCAATATATTGCCCAATTTCAGATTGATTTTTATATTTTAATTGATGAACAATTTTTTGGGTAATTCCATGTTTTTGATAATATAAAAACGATCGTACATTTTTCACGTCCACTTTTCCGTAAAAAATCGATTTTAGTGTAACATTTACATGTTCATTATCGTCAACAACAGGTAAGTTATTTGTACAAGTAATACATAAATACTGTTCGCTTTGTAACAGTGTTACCTCGCAATTAACACACAAATTCGGGTAAAATAAATAGAATATATCTTTTAAAAATCGCATCTTTACCGACAAATCTAAAGTAGAAAGATACAAAAATCACATTTAAAGCATTTTGAGTAAAAAGTTTAATTTTTTTAAAGAAGCCGTAAAAAACTATAAAACATCTGGCACTGTTGTTCCAAGTTCTAAATACTTAGCAAATAAAATGCTTAAAGATATAGACTTTAAAACAGCAAATTTAATTATAGAATTAGGCCCAGGAAATGGAGCTATTACTCACAATATTTTAAAAAACTTATCTCCAAATACTACTTTAGTGTGTTTTGAAATCAATGATGCTTTTTATAAAGAATTAAATAAAATAAAACACCCTCAATTAATTGTTTTAAAAGCTTCTGCCGAAAATATTAAGGAGGAAATTATTAAACTTGGGTTTAATAAAGCTGACTGTATTGTATCTAGCCTTCCTTTAACTATTATACCTAAAGAAGTTACTAATAGTATTTTAATAGAGAGTTATCAATTTTTGAAAGAAAAAGGAATATTTATTCAATATCAATATAACTTAACTTATTACAAAAAGCTCAAAGAGGTTTTTGGTAATAATATTTCTTTAAACTTCGAGCCTTTTAACTTTCCTCCTGCATTCATATACAAATGTGCTAAAAATTAGTATATTAGCCCCCAACACAAAACTTATTGTCAGAACCCAAGTGATGATTACTTTTATAAAACTTAAAAATAATGGTTTAGCGGCCTTTTTACTGTTATTAATCATAGCTATTGGTTACTTATCTTACCAAAATGCTGAAGATTATACTGAACTAAAAGATGTTTTTGAGTTAGAGAAAAAAGAATTAGAATCTGAGCTAAACATACTCATCAAAGAATACGAAAAGGTAAGCTACAATAAAGATGAAACATCTTTAAAACTTAGAGAAGAGCTTCAAAAAATCATAAAACTTAGAGACACTATTCATAATTTAAAAGCAACAGATTATGGACTTATTAGATTATATCGAAAAAGAATTTCGAATTTAGTTGAAGAGAACAAAAAACTTTTTGCTCGCATAGATTCCTTACGAATTATAAACACGCAACTGACTACAAAAAACGACAGTGTTAAAGTAGCTTTAGTACAAAAAGAAGATATTAATACTAGATTAAAATATAAAAACCGCTTTCTTAATCAAGAAAAAAGAGTTTTAAGTGAAAAAATTGCTACTGCTGAAATTATTGAAATATCATCAATTAAAACAGAAGCTATGAAAAAGAAGAATAGCGGAAGACACACATCTACTTCTAGATCAAGGAAAACAGATGCTTTTAAAACTGAATTTAATTTACTTGAAAATAAAATCATATCACCAGGCCCAAAACCTATACATATTCAAATTACAGATGAAAATAATAACGTTATTGCACCTGTAAAAAAAGTAAAACTAAAAAATAATAATAAAATTTTATACAGTGATGTTTTAATGGCTGACTACCATAACAAACAACTCTCTGTTATTTCTTTTATAGATGTTAATAGAGACAGTATAAATAAAGGAATATACAAAATCCACGTTTTTGTAGATGGCGTATACTCTGGTAATACTGATGTAAAACTTAAATAACAAAAATGAATTAAAATATTAATATTAACCCCTAATCCCCTCAACCATGACCCCACAAAAAAGAAAAAGCATATTAATTGTATTGCTTTTATTTCTATCGTTATTTTTAACACTTTACTCTTTTCAAAAATCTAGTCAATATGACACGCTTCAAAAGGTTTTTCAAGATGAAAAAGCTGATCTTGAAAAAGAGTTAGACGAAGTAATTAAAGATTACACAGATGTAGTTGTTCGTAAAAAGCGTATTTCAAAAAGATTGCAAATAGAGCTTAATAAAATGCAAAACTTACGCGATTCAATTAAAAGTTTAAATGTTAACAACTATAATTTAATTAGAAAATACCGTAAAAGAATTGCTAGTTTAGAACGAGAAAATAAAAAACTATTTATTCGAGTAGATTCTTTAAACACAGCTAACGATCAACTAATTCAAGATAATCTTGTAGCAAATGAAATTTTAAAGCAAAAAGAAACTATTAATGTTGCTTTAACTAAGAAATATCAAAAACTAGAAGTAAAACAGAAAGATTTAGAAGCTAAAGTTGCTATTGGAGGTATTATTAAAACTTCACCTGTAAAAGTTGTTGCTATGAAAGAACGTAGTAGCGGTAAATTAACCTCTACTTCACGATCTAGCAGAACAGATGCTTTTAAAATTAATTTTGATTTATTAGAAAATCCAATAACCAGTGCTGGGGAGAAATCTGTTTATATTCAAATATTAGATGAAAACAAAAAAGTCGTTGCACCTAAAGGAATTACCAGTTTAAAAGACGGAGGTAAAATTCAATATACAGATTCTGTTGAAGTTAACTACAATAATGACAGACTTAGCTTAGTTTCGCTAGTATTAGTTAACAGAGACGATATTAATAAAGGTAAATACACTGTTAGTACATTTATTGAAGGTGTTTTTACAGGAAATACTACTTTAAAACTTAGATAGAATTAAATTTTTATCATTTAAAAGTGAAGAATTAAATGAATTCTTCACTTTTTTCTTTTAGAATAGCGTTAGTTTAAATCCTTATTTTATTTTTGCACTATGGCAAAACAAGAAGATCAATTTAAAAAAGTTTTATCACACGCAAAAGAGTACGGATATGTATTCCAATCATCAGAAATTTATGATGGATTAAGTGCGGTGTACGATTACGCTCAAAATGGAGTTGAGTTAAAGAAAAACATTAGAGATTACTGGTGGAAAGCAATGGTGCAAATGCACGAAAATATTGTAGGTATAGATGCTTCAATTTTAATGCATCCAACAACATGGAAAGCTTCTGGTCACGTAGATGCTTTTAACGATCCATTAATCGATAACAAAGATTCTAAAAAAAGATATAGAGCAGACGTTTTAGTAGAAGATTATTGCCTTAAGATAGAAGGTAAAATAGATAAAGAAGTTAAAAAAGCTGCCAAACGTTTTGGTGATGATTTTAACAAAGAAGAATTTCTTGCTACAAACGGAAGAGTTTTAGGTTATCAAGAAAAAATAGATACTATTTTAAGTCGATTAGGTAAATCTTTAGAAAATGAAGATTTAGCAGATGTAAAATTATTAATTGAAGAATTAGAAATTGCTGACCCACTAACTGGCTCTAAAAACTGGACAGATGTAAAGCAATTTAACCTAATGTTCGGAACAAAATTAGGAGCTTCTGCCGATACTGCGATGGATTTATATTTACGTCCAGAAACTGCCCAAGGTATTTTTGTAAATTTCTTAAATGTGCAAAAAACCGGAAGAATGAAAATTCCTTTTGGTATCGCACAAACCGGTAAGGCGTTCCGTAACGAAATCGTTGCACGTCAGTTTATTTTTAGGATGCGTGAATTTGAGCAAATGGAAATGCAATTTTTTGTAAAACCAGGAACTCAAAAAGAATGGTACGACCAATGGAAAGAAACACGTTTAAAGTGGCACTTATCATTAGAAATGGGAGCAGATAATTACCGTTTTCATGACCACGAAAAATTAGCACATTATGCTGATGCTGCTGCTGATATTGAGTTTAAATTTCCATTCGGATTTAAAGAGTTAGAAGGTATTCACTCACGTACTGATTTCGATTTAAAAGCACACGAAGAGTTTTCAGGAAAGAAATTGCAATATTTCGACCATGAAGAAAATAAAAATTACGTACCATATGTAGTTGAAACTTCAATTGGTTTAGATAGAATGTTCTTAGCTGTTTTCTCTAACTCTTTACAGGACGAAGAGTTAGAAAACGGAACTACTAGAACAGTTTTAAAACTACCAGCAGTTTTAGCTCCAATAAAAGCAGCAATTTTACCTTTAGTTAAAAAGGATGGATTGCCAGAAATAGCTCGTAAAATAGTTGAAGATTTAAAATGGGACTTCAATGTGTCTTACGATGAAAAAGATGCCGTAGGGCGTCGTTATCGTCGTCAGGATGCAAATGGAACTCCGTTTTGTATTACAGTTGACCATGATACTATAGAAAACAATACCGTTACAATTCGTCATAGAGATACGATGGAACAAAAACGTGTTGCAATTTCTGAACTAAGTGCTATTATTAAACAAGAAGTAGATGTTCGTTCTTGGTTAATGAAAATGTAATCATAAAATTTATTAAACTAAAAACCTATCATATTTACATGATAGGTTTTTTTATTTTTGTAATATAAAATTCATATAAAATGAAACTACTTTTAAAAGTACTATTCATCGTCTTTTTAATTTGGATGATTGTTGGAGCTTATTTACTAAATACGGAACATCCAAAAGCTCAAATTACAATGGGGTTAGGTGTTATGTACATGTCTTTTATATTGATGCCCATATTTATCTACTACAGGTACAAAGACGGAAAATATAAAAAGTATATTATTGATAATAAAAACAAAAAAAAGGCTGAGAATTAATTCTCAACCTTTTTAATTTTATAATGTCCCGTCCTGAAATAAGTTGACACAAAATCGACTTATTATGATTAAATCAGTA
>JAHDHE010000074.1:0-4029 GCA_020631475.1 Tenacibaculum sp.
CATCTTTCATTAACTGAACATCTTTAAAAGTTGCTCCGTCTGTACCAAAACCTGTTGATGTTTTTACAAAATCTGCTCCAGCATTTACCGCTAATTGCGAAGCTGTTTTTATTTGTTCTTTGGATAAGTAACAATTCTCAAAAATCACTTTTAATATATTATTTCCAATTGCTTCATTAATTAATCGAATTTCTTGTTCTACGTATTCATATTCTCCATCTAATAACTTTCCGACATTAATTACCATATCAATTTCTGATGCTCCGTTTTCTACACATTGTTTTGCTTCAAAAACTTTTGCTTCTGTTGTCATTGCACCTAATGGAAACCCGATAACTGCTGCTATTTTTACATCATAATTTTGCAATTCTTTTTTCGCTAACTCAACATAACATCCATTTACGCAAACGGCATAAAAGTTATATTCTTTAGCTTCATCGCATAACTTAGTTATTTGCTTTTTTGTTGCTGTTGCTTTTAACAACGTATGATCTATATATTTGTTGATTTCCATAAGTTATACGTTTTTAACTCTTTTTAAAGTATCAGATTTTGATAACGATAATCGTACAACACTCTCTTCGGTAGCCGTTAAATTATGAACAACTTGTGGTTTTAATGAAATGATATCACCTGTGTTCATTTGTTGTACTTCTCCTTCAACACCAAAATCAATGCATCCTTTTATTACTTGAACAATAATTGCAAATGGCGCTTGATGATCTTCCATTATTTGTCCTTTTTTAAAGACAACTCTTATTTCTTTTGAAAAATCAGTATCTAACAATAATGATACTGCTGGTTTCATTTCGTTAAACTTTATATCTTCTAAAAATGATGCTACTTTCATAATCTTATATTTTTGTCAAATGCCCATTATGGGCTTTATAATTTTTTATTTTATTTTTTTTCCTAATAAATTTGTGGCAACTGTTGTAAAAACTACAATACTAATAGAACTTAAAGGCATTAAAATTGCCGCAATTACAGGTTTTAACTGCCCTGTTGTTGCAAAATACAATCCAATTAAATTATAACATAAAGACAGAATAAAACTATACTTAATTATTTGAATTGCTTTTTTTGATGCTTTTATATAATTACCTATTTGATTAAATTTTGAAGCGTCTAAAATAGCATCACAAGCAGGAGAAAATACATTTATATTTTCTGATAATGCGATTCCAACATCACTCTGCGCTAAAGCTCCAGCATCATTCAATCCGTCGCCAATCATAATAACTTTTTCTTCTTTTTCTTGTAATTTTTCTACGTAGGTTAATTTGTCTTCTGGTTTTTGATTGAATAAAAACGATGTATTTTTTGGCAATAATTCTTCTAAATACTTCTTTTCTCCTTCGTTATCTCCAGAAACAACAGCTAAATTATACTCTGATTTTAATTCAGAAAACAAACTTTCAACTCCATTTCTGTAAGCGTTTTTGAAAACAAACTTTCCTTTATATTTATTATCGATACTAATGTGTACAGAAGTATCTAAATTCATTTTCTCGGTTTCATCTTTTACAAATGAAGACGAACCTACTTTTATTTTTGTTTGCTGATAATTAGCTTCAATCCCTTTTCCTGTATGCTCTTTAAAATCTTCAACAGTAAGCATTTCTTCTGTTAATGAATTATACAACATTCTACTTAACGGATGATTGGATGCTCGTAAAGAACTCTTTAAAATTGATTTTTCTTCTTGGTTCAAATCAATTCCTTTATAAGAAATTGTATTCTCTTTATTGGTGGTTAAAGTTCCGGTTTTATCAAAAATCACCGTATCTATTGCCGCTAATTGCTCTACAACTGTGGCATTTTTTAAGTAGAATTTCTTCTTGCCTAAAATACGTAGCATATTACCTAAGGTAAACGGTGCCGCCAATGCAATTGCACACGGACATGCAATAATTAACACTGCGGTAAATACGTTTAATGCCTTGCTAGAATCTACATACAACCAAAATGCTGTGGCAACAAACGCAATTAACAACACGGTAATTGTAAAATGCTGACTAATTTTATCTGTTAATGTTTTAAAACTTGAATTTTTATCTTTCTGAAAAACATCATTACTCCACAATTGTGTTAAATAACTTTGCGATACAGAACTCAACACTTCCATTTCTATAACTCCTGATAACTGTTTTCCTCCAGCAAATAATTTATCTCCCGATTTTTTTGAAACAGGAATCGCTTCTCCTGTAACAAAACTGTAATCTATCTTTGCATCTCCGTTGATTAAAATTCCGTCAACAGGAATTAACTCTTGATTTCTAATTAATAATCGATCGCCTTTTTCTACCTCATAAATTTGAATATTTTCTTCTTTTCCTTCGGATGAAATTTTGGTTACCGCTATTGGAAAATACGATTTATAATCGCGTTCAAATGACAAGAAATTATAGGTTTTTTGTTGAAAGAACTTCCCTAATAATAAAAAGAAAACCAATCCTGTTAAAGAATCAAAAAAACCAGTTCCTAAATCAAAAATTATTTCAGCAGAGCTTCTGATAAATAATACTGAAATTCCTAATGCAATAGGGACATCAATATTTAAAATTTTTGATCGTAACCCTTTATAAGCGGATATAAAATAATCTTGTGAAGCGTAAAAAACTACGGGTAAAGAAAACACAAACATCAACCAACGGAAAATTCCTTTGTATTGCTCTAACCAAAATCCTGATACTTCGAAATACTCTGGAAATGACAAAAACATTACGTTTCCAAAAGCAAAACCTGCTATTCCTAATTTATAAATTAAGCTACGATCTACTTTCTTTTTTCCTACTTCGTAATCTTCTAAAGAAATATAAGGTTCATATCCAATAGAGCTTAACAATAGTACGATTTCTTTTAATGAAATGATTTCCGAATTATACGTAATACGAACTGTTTTCTTTGGAAAATCTACCTGAGAAGAACTTACATTTTTTTGTAGTTTATGCAAATTTTCTAACACCCAAATACAAGAACTACAGTGTATATGCGGAATATATAAATTTATAACATGAATATTACCGTCGTTAAACTCTAGGAGTTTATCAACTATAGATTCGTTGTCAAGAAAATCATATTTACCTTGAATTTCTTCTGGAATTGCTCCTGGATTATTTTGAAAATCGTAATAACATGTTAAATCGTTTTCTGAAAAAATTTCAAAAACCGTCTTACAACCATTACAGCAGAAAAACTTTTCTTCAATTGTAATTGTTTTAGTATCGCATTCGTTACCACAATGAAAACATTTTGTGTTTTCCATATTTACTCTTTTGCCTAATGCAAATATCTAACAAGAACTGTAATTAAAATATGATATTTATCAGCTTTTAATTATCTTTGATGACATACCTGAAAATCATTAATTAGTATGAGTAAATGTGAACAATGTATCGTTCGTCAATTTAATTCTTTAAAGGCACTTACAAAAGATGAATTAGTTAGAATTTCTGCTTGTAAGACTTCAAAAATCATAAAAAAAGGTGAAGTTCTTTTTGAAGAAGGTGAACATATTAATGGCGTTTTTTGTATAAAGGATGGTATTTGTAAGGTTTCTAAAATGAGTGATAATGGTCGTGATCAAATTGTTCAATTAATAAAGAAAGGAGACTTATTAGGTGAACGTAGTTTGATAAATAATGAGGCTTCTAATTTAAAAGCAATTGCCGTTAACGATATGCAAGTTTGTTTTATTCCCAAAGAAGAGATTATCCGTGATTTAGAAAAAAACCAAAAATTTACTATGGATGTTCTTAAAAATATGGCTTCTTCACTAAAAAATGCAGATAATGTAATTGTTGATATGGCACAAAAAACTGTAAAACAACGATTGGCTGCAACACTTATTTATTTAAATGAAAAATTCGAAAAAGATAGTGATGGTGCATTAGATGTTCATTTATCTCGTGAAGATATTGCTAACATTATTGGTACTGCTACTGAGAGTGCTATTCGTTTACTTTCTGAATTTAAAAAGAAAGGTTTAATCAACTTAAAAGGAAAACAAGTTTTTATTCTTGACGC
>JAHDHE010000074.1:4129-5809 GCA_020631475.1 Tenacibaculum sp.
TTATTTTTAAGCTTCTCCTGTTGTTCCTCCAAAATTCATTGGAATAGGTACTTGCTCATAATCTTTTATTTCGCCATGAACCTGTTCAAACTTACGAACATTTTCTGCTAAAGCTTTTGTTAATCTTTTAGCGTGCTGCGGTGTTAAAATAATTCTTGATTTTACTTTAGCCTTTGGTACTCCTGGCATAATATTAATAAAATCAACAATAAATTCTGATACTGAATGATTGATAATTGCTAAATTGCTATACGTTCCTTCAGCAATTTCTTGATCTAATTCAATATTTAATTGTGGGTCTTTATTTTCTTCCATTATTTATTAAAATTTAAAAAGAAAGACCTCTAAAAAATAGAGGTCTTATCTTGAAAATTATAAACTTTGTTCCATTTCATCTTTAGGTCCTACGATTTGATCATCGTAAGATCTCATTCCTGTACCTGCTGGTATACGCTTACCAACAATTACATTTTCTTTTAATCCTTCTAATGTATCAACTTTACCATTTACTGCGGCTTCGTTTAATACTTTAGTAGTTTCCTGGAATGACGCAGCAGAGATAAATGATTTCGTTTGTAACGAAGCTCTTGTAATACCTTGTAATACTTGTTCAGCTGTTGCTGGTTGAGCATCACGTGCTACTACTAAGTTTTTATCTGATCTACGTAATAATGAGTTTTCATCTCTTAATTGACGAGCAGAAATAATTTGCCCTTCTCTTAAGTTATCAGAATCTCCTGAATCTTCAACAACTTTCATTCCATAGATAGCATCGTTTCCTTTGATAAAGTCATTTTTATGAGCTAATTGATTCTCTAAGAATAACGTATCTCCAGAATCGATAATTCTAACTTTACGCATCATTTGACGTACTACTACTTCGAAATGCTTGTCGTTAATTTTTACACCTTGTAAACGATATACTTCTTGAATTTCGTTTACTAAGTATTGTTGTACTGCAGAAGGTCCTTGAATATTTAAGATATCAATAGGGGTAATTGCTCCATCTGATAATGGCATACCTGCTTTAATGAAATCATTTTCTTGCACTAAGATTTGATTAGATAGTTTTACTAAGTACTTTCTAATCTCACCTGTTTTAGACTCAATAATAATTTCACGATTACCACGCTTAATTTTACCGAAAGATACTACTCCATCAATTGCAGCAACTACTGCTGGGTTAGATGGGTTACGTGCTTCAAATAATTCTGTTACACGTGGTAAACCTCCTGTAATATCGCCTGCTTTACCAGACTTACGTGGAATTTTAACTAATGTATGACCAGACTCAACTTTATCACCATCACTTACCATTAAATGGGCACCTACTGGTAAACTATACGAACGTAAAGCATTACCATCAGCATCTTCAATAATTAATGAAGCAATGATTTTTTTGTTTTTAGAGTCAATCATTACTTTCTCTTGGAAACCTGTTTGCTCATCAATCTCAACAGAGTAGTTAATACCCTGCTCTAAATTGTCGAACTTCACTCTTCCACCGAATTCAGAAACGATAACTCCGTTAAATGGATCCCATTGACATACTGCATCTCCTTTTTTAATAGTCTTTCTCTTCTTATCGAAAATAATAGAACCGTAAGGAATAATGTTAGTACTTAATGTAATACCTGTCTTTTTATCAATAATTTTAATTTCAGCTGTACGAGAGATAAC
>JAHDHE010000075.1 GCA_020631475.1 Tenacibaculum sp.
CCTTCTTCAATAAATAAAGGATAGATTAAATCATCGACAGATAATTTAGTTTCTCTAACCAATCTGCGGATTCCTTCAGTTTTTCTAAGTCTTCTTGTTCTAAACATTACTAGTATTGTTTACTTTATATAATTGTATTTCAATTATTTTAAAAACACACTTTTATTTTCATCATAAATTGGACTACTAATACCTAAAGCATCCATTACACTATGAAAAATATAATATTGTGATAAAGTTTCATTCTTTTTATCAGCTTTTATTTCAATTGACGGCGACCATACTATAAATGGAATTTCTAACTGTTCTTTTGGTGCCATTGACTTAGGAAGCCCATGCATATATAAGTCATCTTCACCTAAAGATTCTCCATGATCTGAAATAAAAATCATAGATGGTTTATAATTTTTTAGTTCTTTTAATTCTTTAATTAAAGATGATAAAATATAATCTGTATAAAGAATTGTATTATCATACGCATTAATAAGTTCTTCTTTAACACATTTTTTAAGTGCTGGTTCTTTACATACTGGTTTAAAATTATTGAACTCTGATGGGTACTTTTTATAATACTCAGGTCCATGACTGGTATACATGTGTATAACAACAAATATTTTATCTTTTTTACTAGATATAATTTGTTCTTTCAAGCCACTTAACAATACTTCATCAAAATCTGCTTTTTGCCAATCTACTAATTTAGCTAAATCTTCTCTTGTTTGATAACTTTTTGTTTTAATTTTTGGTTCCCCCCAATTGGTTGTTCTCCAAAAAACATCTACATCGTTTCTATATAAATAACTTGGTAATGATTCATATAATTCTCTTCCTTTTTTATGAGACAAAATACTTTTAACACCTTCGCTAGTATAAGTATCATTAGATTTCGCATTGAATTTATATAGTTTATCTATCTTAGATAGTAAAGGGTTTGTATTCTTTTCATAACCATATAATGAGAAGTTTTTACTTCTGGCAGACTCACCAATTACCAATACAACTACATTTTTTTCATTTCTTTTTAAGTGAGTTGCTTTAGGTAATAGAATTTCTTTTTTATTTTCTTTATTTTTATGAGAGTAATACCTTGTAGTATTTATTATATACGACCAAGGCATTGCTATGGTTTTAATGTTTTTTAAATTTCTATTTACCCATAACCAATTAGACTTATTAGCATAAGCTAATGAAGTTAGAGTAGTAAGTGATAATAATAAATAGATTAAAAAGTTTTTTATCCTAAAATCAGTAAATTTAATTTTATAAATATAAATACTCGGAATTAATCCAAAAAGAATTATATAAATAAATAGGCTAATTGACCAAAAACCGTTTACTTCTTCTAATTGTGAATTAAGTACATTACTAATCATTGCTTTATTAATCACTATACCATAAGTATTAATAAAGTATACAGCAATAGCGCTAATATTAAACAGAAATATTAGTAACCATTTGCCTATTTTTCTCAATAAGAAAAGTACTATGTAAAAAACTATTGAATTAAATATTAATAAAAAAACAACAAGACTTAATATAAAAAAGACATTTTTACCTTCAGATATATCTAGTTTACTAATCACATACTTGTATAATGGGTAATGATACAAGACAAGATTTAAAAAACTAACTATTAATACCTTTTTTATATCATTAGGTATATGTAAAATTCTAGACATATCTGAAGTCAAAAGCGTTTATATGTTTAGTTCTTTACAAAATGTAAATTCACCATTTCTATTACACTTTCTACAGTTGGTAAATTTGCAACTTGTACATTTTCGAAATGCTTACGAGCTTCTTTTGCAGTACTTTCTCCAATACAAAAAGCAATTTTATTCGCTTCATTTTTTTGCATATAGCTTTCTACTGTTGAAGGACTATAAAACAATACCCCGTTTACTTTATCTTCAACTTCTTCAGAACTATACATTGTTTTGTATGCCTCAACTTCGTTTACTGTAATTCCGTTTTCTTTTAAAATAGTTGGTAAAGTATCTAAACGTAAATCGCTACAGAAATAAGTAACTTCTCCTCCATTAATCTCTTTAGAAAGATAGTTTGCTAATTTTTCAGCATTTCTTTCAGACTTTACAACATTTCCTATTTTTTGCTCGATTAACTTTTTAGTTCTTCGACCAACACAATAAATGTTCTTAAATTTCAACTCGTCAGCTGTAAAAGAATTAGCTAAAGCTTCTACTCCATTTTGACTTGTAATAATAACATTCTCTATTTCGTTCTTTACTACTTTAGGAGAAATACGATTAAAACGTATTTTTATAAAATCACTATCTTGAACAGCAACCGATGTTGGCAATAATTTCTTTTGAACTTCTGATAACTTCTTTGTTGAATAGATTGAAAATTCTTTTTCTATCCCTTCATCTTCAGCCATCAACTGCTTACCACCTCTATTTATTATATAATCAGCACAATCTTTTGCTAAGAACTTATGACGTCCCATTTTAGCGTTTTTAGTTACCGATAATTTCTTTTTACCATCTCTACTTAATAATAAACCTTTAAAGTTTATTTCTTCAGTTTTAGCATCAACATATGCTAAAGCACCTATAGGTGCTGTACACCCACCTTCTAAACGATTTAAAAAATCTCTTTCTATACCAACACAAACTTGTGTTTCGTAATGGTTTAATTGTTCACATGCATCTTTAGAAAAATCATCGTTATCTAAAACAGTAATCATAATTGCTCCTTGTGCTGGTGCTGGAATCATCCAAGAAAGATTAATTGCTCCTGCAGGACGCTTACCAATTCTTTCTAATCCTGCTGCTGCAAAAACAGCTCCGTTCCATTCGTTATCTTCTAACTTTTGTAAACGAGTATTTACGTTACCTCTTAAATCAACAACTTTATGTGTTGGATAACGATTTAACCATTGTGCTTTTCTACGTAAACTACCTGTTGCAATTACGCCGTTTGGTTGACCGAAAAACTCTTCGTTATCTTTTAACACCAAAACATCGTTATAATTTGCACGCTTTAAAACAGCCCCTTGCACAATACCTTCTGGTAAAACAGTAGGAACATCTTTCATAGAATGTACCGCAATATCAATATCACCATTTAACATAGCGATATCTAAATTTTTGGTAAAAATCCCCGTAATACCTAATTCATACAAAGGTTTATCTAAAATGATATCTCCAGTAGATTTAATAGGAACTATCTCGCATTCATATTCTAACTCTTCTAATTCTTTACGAACTTTATTCGCTTGCCACAAAGCCAATTGACTTTCTCGTGTACCTATTCTAATTATCTTCTGCATGGATAGTTTCTAAATTTGTTCCAAACACTTTAGCTATTACTTCTATACTTTTATTTACAGAAGTTTCTTCGTCTTTTAAGTGTTTTACAAACTGTGTAGTTATTTTTTGAATTATTCTTGATGTAATTACCTCTGCTTGAGATTCATCAAAATCTTTTATTTTTTTCTTGTGAAATGCTATTTCGTCTTGCTGAATTGTTTTCAAAGACTCTTTTAACGCAGTAATAGCTGGTGTAAATCTTCTATGATTTAACCATTCTTGAAATTCAAGATTGTGAATTTCTATAATTTCTTCGGCTACTGGTACTTCTTGTTGGCGAATTGCTAATGTTTCATCTGTAATTTTAGAAAGCTCATCAACATTTATTAAAGTTACATTTTCTAAATCAGCAACTTCTTTTGATACATTTGCGGGCATCGATAAATCTAAAATCAATAATTTTTTGTTAGTTAAGATATGCTCTCTTTTAATAGTAGCTTCTGATGCCCCAGTTGAAACAATTAAAACATCAGTCTTTGCAACTTCTTTGTTCAAATTATCATACTTAGCACTTCTAATTATCGGATGCTCTTTTACAAACTCCTCTGCTTTTTCTTCAGTTCTATTGATTAAACTTACTGATTTATTTTGAGTATATTCTGCTAAATTTTTGCAGGTATGTTTTCCCATTTTACCTAACCCAAAAACTAAAATATTTTTTGAATTATAATCTGTAAAGTTTTTTATGATGTATTGAACTGCTGCGTAAGAAACTGAAGTTGTACCAGAACTTAATTTTGTTTCGTTCTTTACACGCTTGCTTGCTTGCATAACGTGGTTTAACAATCGTTCAAAATACGCATTGGTTGTTCCTACTTCTTTAGCCAACTTAAAAGCTTGACGCAATTGGCCTACTATTTCGTAGTCTCCAAGTATTTGACTATCCAACCCTGTTCCCATTCTGAACAAATGATTGATAGCTTCTTTGTTTTTATACACGTTAGATACTTTCGCAAATTCTTCTACTGATCCGTTTGAAAATTTACAAAGCATACTGATTAATTGAAAAGGGTGCTCTGCAAAACCACATATTTCAGTTCTATTACAAGTAGACAATACAAAAATACCGTCCATTCCACTTTTCTTCGCTTCTTTTAAAAGTTGAATTTGATTTTCTTTAGAAATACTAAACTTTCCTCTAATAGAAGCATCAGCCTTTTTATAGCTAACGCCTATGTTATATAAATTGTTATGATGTGTATTTAATGCCATTAAGTCTTCTTCAAAAAAGGTGGGTCAAAAATATAAATATTCACAAATAAAAAGTATCGCTAAAAGAACTTTAAATGTCGCTATTTGTTTTTTAGATGCGTTTTAGTAAAAAAAGTTACAAAAATATGTACTTTTGTAGTTAAATAGCCTTACATAGGTTAGTTTTATTAGAATCATTCTAAATAACATCTTATTTTATCCTACGCTTTTTATGCAAGAAAATATCGCTGTAAGTACATTTAGAGAAGTTAGCCTTGAAAAAGGTTTTTTTGTCTTAAAATTTCAAAACAACTCTAATAAAACAGAGTTTTATAAAAGGGATATTGACAACTCTTACATACAATTACATTACTGTGTAAAAGGTAATTGCAAGTTTCATTTTAACAATAACAACTATACTTTTAATGTGCTTGATAAGCATTCGATATTCTTGTACAATCCGCAACAAGAATTACCTATTAACTTAGAAATACTTCCTAAAACTTCTTTGATATCAGTATTAATATCAATCGAAAAATTTCACTCTTTATTTTCAAAAGAAGCTAGTTATATTCCTTTTTTAAGTGATGATAATAAAAACAAGAAGTATTATGATAATGTTGAAATTAATAGAAATGCTTTAATTGCATTGCAACAAATATTAACAGCAAAAAATCATAGTTCTATGAGAGACCTTTATATTAAAGGTAAAACATACGAACTATTAAGCTTACATTTTGATAGTGGTGAAAATACAGAAAATGAATACTGTCCGTTTTTGGTTGATGATAAAGAAGTATTAAAAATAAGGCAAGCCAAAGATATTATTATATCCAAAATGAGCGAACCACCAACCTTACTAGAACTTGCTAATGAAGTTGGTTTAAATCTTAAAAAATTAAAAGAAGGGTTTAAACAAATTTATGGCGATACTGTTTATAGTTTTTTATTTGATTATAAAATGGAACATGCTCGTAAACTTCTAGAAAGCAATCTGCATAACGTTAATGAAGTTGGATTACAAGTTGGTTATAGTACTTCTAGTCATTTTATTACTGCATTTAAAAAGAAATTTGGCACAACGCCAAAACAATATGTATTATCGTTAGTAGAAAGTAGAAAGTAGAAAGTAGAAAGTAGAAAGTAGAAAGTAGAAAGTAGA
>JAHDHE010000076.1 GCA_020631475.1 Tenacibaculum sp.
TAATGGATCGAGTTGATATTGTAACCGGAACTTTAGGTAAAGCTTTAGGTGGTGCTATGGGAGGTTACACAACTGGTAAAAAAGAAATCATAGAAATTTTACGTCAACGTTCAAGACCATACTTGTTTTCAAATTCATTAGCACCTGCAATTGTAGGAGCATCTTTAAAAGTGTTTGATTTAATTTCTGAAGACACTTCTTTAAGAGACAAATTAGAATGGAATACAAATTACTTTAGAACTGAAATGGAAAAAGCTGGTTTCGATTTAGTTGGAGCTGACGCGGCAATTGTTCCTGTAATGTTATACGACGCAAAACTTTCTCAAACAATGGCAAATATGTTGTTAGAAGAAGGAATTTATGTAATTGGTTTTTTCTTTCCTGTAGTACCAAAAGAGCAAGCCAGGATTCGTGTTCAGCTCTCAGCAGCACATGAAAAAGAACACATAGATAAAGCAATTGAAGCTTTTGTTAAAGTAGGTAAAGAACTCAAAGTGATTCAATAAGATTTATTAAAAACTTGCTTTTATTGTAAGTTTTTGTAGATTTGCTTTTGTAAATAAGTTTTAACAACTTACATTTGCGTTATATATAAACGAACTTTTAATTTAAATTTTTAATAATGAAACAAATCAAATTAGCTGTGATAGCTTTGTTTACGTTCGCTACTGTAGGAACGATAAACGCACAGGATTCAGATAACCCATGGGCTGTTGGTTTTGGTGTTAACGCTGTTGACGTTAGAATTCCATCAGAATTTGGAGAGTATGCAAAAGATTATATCGGTACTAGTGACTGGAATGTTTTACCATCTATTTCAAGAATAACTGTTGATAGATACTTAAACGACGGTTTTACTTTACAATTGGCAGGGTCTTTAAACAAGATTGAAAATACTAGAGCTGAAAACGATACTGACGAACTTTACTGGGCAATAGATGCTAACGTAAAATACGATTTAAATAACTTATTTGGAGATACTTCTTGGTTTGATCCTTATGTGTATTTAGGTGGAGGTTATACTAATGGAGTTAGTTACACAGGAGCTGAAGGTTCAGAAGGTATGTTAAATGCAGGTTTCGGATTCAACACTTGGTTTAATGAGAACTTAGGTTTAAATTTCCAATCAGGAGGTAAGAAAGAATTTGCTGATAAAGTACAAGATCACTTCCAGCACTCTGTTGGTTTAGTGTTTAAATTCGGAGGGAAAGATACTGACGGAGATGGTATTTATGACAAAGATGATGCATGTCCAGAAGTTGCTGGTTTAAAAGAATTCAACGGATGTCCTGATACTGATAACGATGGTATTAAAGATTCTGATGATGCATGTCCAGAAGTTGCAGGTTTAGCTGCTTTAAACGGATGTCCTGATACTGATGGTGATGGTATTGCTGATAAAGACGATGCTTGTCCTACTGAAAAAGGAACAAAAGCTAACAACGGATGTCCTGATGCTGATGGAGACGGAGTAGTTGATAGTAAAGATAAATGTCCAAACACAGCTGGTCCAGCTGCTAACGATGGATGTCCTTGGCCAGATACTGACGGAGACGGAGTATTAGACAAAGATGATAAGTGTCCAAACGTTGCAGGTGTTGCTTCTAACAATGGATGTCCTGAAGTAGTAATTACTAAGGAAGCTGAAAAGAAATTAAATGATTTCGCAAGAGCTATTTACTTTAACTCAGGAAGAACTTCTTTTAGACCTGGAGTTACTGGTAAATTAGATTTAATTGCTGCGATCATGAAAGAATACTCTAAAGCAAACTTTAGTATTCAAGGTCACACAGATAGCCAAGGTAGAGCTGCTAGCAACAAAAAATTATCTGAAAGAAGAGCTAAAGCTGTTTTAGATTATTTAGTTGCTAAAGCTGGTATTGCTGCTGAAAGATTAGTTTCTGCAGGATTTGGTGAAGATTACCCAATTGCTGATAACAAAACTAGAGCAGGAAGAGCTCAAAACAGACGTGTTGAAATTAAATTAGTAAAATAATTTATTCCACATATAATATTAAGCCTCGCAATTGCGAGGCTTTTTTTATAGGAAATTTTTAAGAAAAATACTGTAAAACACTTTTTAAATTCCGCTAAAAAAATTACCTTTGCACCTTGAAAAAAGGAGCTAAAGCTCACATAGCAAATTAAATAACTTTAATTACATATAGTAATGTCTACAATAACAGGTAAAGTTTCTCAAATTATTGGTCCAGTTATCGATGTTGAGTTTAATACAGGAAGTGCTGAATTACCAAAAATCTACGATTCATTAGAAATTAAAAAAGCTGATGGTTCTATTTTAGTATTAGAAGTTCAACAACATATTGGTGAAGATACAGTTCGTACCATCTCTATGGATGCGACTGATGGTTTAAGTAGAGGAACTGAAGTAGTAGCTACTGGAAACCCAATTCAAATGCCAATTGGTAGCGATATTTATGGGCGTTTATTTAACGTTACTGGAGAAGCTATTGACGGATTAGGAGATTTACCAAAAGTAGGTAAAGATGGTTTGCCAATTCACCGTCAAGCGCCAAAGTTTGATGAATTATCAACTTCTACTGAAGTATTATTTACAGGAATTAAAGTAATCGATTTAATTGAGCCTTATGCAAAAGGAGGTAAAATTGGATTATTTGGTGGAGCAGGAGTAGGTAAAACTGTATTAATTCAGGAGTTAATTAACAACATTGCAAAAGGACACGGAGGTTTATCTGTATTTGCTGGAGTTGGAGAGAGAACTCGTGAAGGAAATGATTTATTAAGAGAGATGTTAGAATCAGGAATTATCAAATATGGTGATGATTTTATGCATTCTATGGAAGAAGGAGGATGGGATTTATCTAAAGTAGATAAGCCAGGAATGAGAGACTCTAAAGCTACTTTCGTATTCGGACAAATGAATGAGCCACCAGGAGCACGTGCGCGTGTTGCATTATCTGGTTTAACAATTGCTGAATATTTTCGTGATGGAGCAGGAGAAGCACAAGGAAAAGACGTTCTTTTCTTCGTAGATAATATTTTCCGTTTTACACAAGCAGGTTCTGAGGTGTCGGCATTATTAGGCCGTATGCCATCAGCGGTAGGTTATCAACCAACATTAGCAACAGAGATGGGGGCAATGCAAGAGCGTATTACTTCTACTAAGAAAGGTTCTATTACTTCTGTACAGGCAGTTTATGTACCTGCGGATGATTTAACAGATCCAGCACCAGCAACAACGTTTGCTCACTTAGATGCAACTACAGTATTATCTCGTAAAATTGCAGAATTAGGTATTTATCCTGCAGTTGATCCATTAGATTCTACTTCAAGAATTTTATCTGCTGAAGTATTAGGTGATGAGCATTATAACACTGCACAAAGAGTAAAAGAGATTTTACAACGATATAAAGAATTACAAGATATTATCGCAATTTTAGGTATGGAAGAATTATCTGAAGAAGATAAATTAGTAGTTCACAGAGCACGTCGTGTACAACGTTTCTTATCTCAACCATTCCATGTAGCTGAGCAGTTTACTGGTATTCCAGGATGTTTAGTTGATATTAAAGACACTATTAAAGGATTTAATATGATTATGGACGGTGAGTTAGATAAGTACCCAGAAGCGGCATTTAACTTAAGAGGTTCTATTCAAGAAGCAATTGATGCTGGTGAAAAAATGTTAGCTGAAGCATAATTCAAATAACAATTAACAATAATTAATTCTATTGAAATTATGTTTTTAGAAATTGTAACTCCAGAAGCTATCTTGTTTTCATCAGAAGTTGATTCTGTTACTGTACCAGGTATTACCGGTGAATTTCAGATTTTAAATAATCACGCGCCAGTTGTATCTATTTTAAACGAAGGAACTGTAAAAGTTCACATTCATACACAGAATCATTTAGTATTTGATGATTTACATGGAAGCATTGTAAATTTGCCAGAAGATGATAAAGTTTTAACTTTAGCTATTAAATCTGGAACTATCGAAATGAAAGATAATAAAGCAATAATCCTTGCAGATTAATTGTTTTAAAATTATAGAAAAAAGCCAAACATTATGTTTGGCTTTTTTTATACAATAAAGAGTTAGAAAACTGAATTTGATTATCTTTGCAGTAATGAATGGAATATTTTTATTTATCGGAGGGCCAGAGATTTTTATAATCTTATTAATCGTTGTAATGTTATTTGGGGCAGATAAAATCCCAGAAATAGCTAGAGGACTAGGTAAGGGTATGCGTCAAATTAAAGATGCAACCAATGATATTAAAAAAGAAATTAACGATAGCGCAAAAAATCAAGGAATTGATACTGATTTTGTAAGAGACATTAATAAAGAGGTAAACGAAGTTAAAGATGGTATCGATGACTTTACAGGTCCTATTAAAAGAAATCTATAATATTACTTTACTCTACTAATTGTTAATCCATCTCTAATTGGCAATAAAACAGTTTCTAAGCGAGAATCTTCATTTAATTTCTTATTGTACTCTAAAAGAATTTTAGTGTCAATATCTTTAGGATTAAGGGCTTCTACAACTTTTCCACTCCACAGTACATTGTCAGATAAAATAACTCCACCTTTATTCATTTTATCAATAATTAAATCAAAATAATTTAGGTAGTTTGATTTATCCGCATCAATAAAAACTAAATCAAATGTCTTATCTATTGTAGGAATAATTTCAATAGCATTTCCAACAAATTGTTTTATTTGATTTTTATAATCTGATTTTTGAAAGTATTTATGTTGTAATTCTTCTAACTCCTCATTTTTGTCAATAGTATAAAGTGTACCATTTTCTGCCAACCCTTCAGCTAAACATAATGCAGAATAACCAGTATAAGTGCCAATTTCTAAAATAGATTTTGGCTGAATTAATTTTGATATCATAGATAAAACTCTTCCTTGAAATCCACCACTTAACATACGAGGGTTTAAAACCTTTTGCCAAGTTTCTCTACTTAATTCTTGTAATATTTTAGGTTCTTGTTGCGAGTGATTTACAACGTAATTATCAATGTTTTCAGGTAAAAAATGCATTAGAATGTGTTTTGTGCGACAAAAATAAAAAAACGGAATTCACCATTACAATAAACTCCGTTTCAATCTAACAAAAAATCAAAAATTGGTTTTTTATAAAACCAAAGTTGTTAATTAAAATTACTTAATTGTTCTTTTAGTGCTTCCTTATCCATATTAGATAAGCACTTTGTTTCGTTCTTACAATCATTGGCTTTCATTTTAAAAATATGTGACATTTTTCTATTCTGTTTAGAATACAATGCACAAATTTTACATATTAAAATATGCCAATTAAGTTGTAATTTTTCATAAAATGATGCTTCACCGTATTGCGCTTTGTCACAAATAGTAGTTGCATCATCGCATGTAATTTTAAATTTCTTAAACATTATTCTTTTACTTATTAAACCAGTTTTTTTCCATGCAATTTCTTAGTTGAGTTCTCGCTCGATGAATGATAACCCATAGATTCGACGGAGTGATATCTAGTTCCTTACAAATTTCTTCTGTTTCGAACTCTTGAATAGTTTTCATTCTAAATACCATAGCATATTTTTCTGGGAGACTATCTATACATAGATCTAATTGAGATTTTAATTCTCTATTTTCAATAGTTTTTTCAGCTTCATTGTTCCAAGACTGAGGAACTCTTTCTTCAA
>JAHDHE010000008.1 GCA_020631475.1 Tenacibaculum sp.
AAGATAATACTGATGGTGGAGAAGATATTCGTATGCAATATCGTTATTTAGATATTCGTCGTAACCCTGTAAAAGACAGTTTAATCTTTCGTCATAAAGTATCGATGGAAGTTCGTAAATATTTATCTGACAAAGGGTTTATCGATGTTGAAACTCCATATTTAATCAAGTCTACACCTGAAGGAGCTCGTGATTTCTTAGTGCCTTCACGTATGAATGCTGGTCAGTTTTACGCATTACCACAATCACCTCAAACATTTAAGCAATTGCTTATGGTTGGAGGAATGGATAAATATTTCCAGATTGTTAAGTGTTTTAGAGACGAAGATTTACGTGCTGATCGTCAACCAGAATTCACACAGATAGACTGTGAAATGGCGTTTGTTGAGCAAGAAGATATCTTAGAGATTTTTGAGGGAATGACTCGCCATTTACTAAAAGAAATCAACGGAGTTGAAGTAGATAAATTCCCAAGAATGTTATTTGATGACGCTATGCGTTTATACGGAAATGACAAGCCAGATATCCGTTTCGGAATGGAGTTTGGCGAGTTAAACGATGTTGCACAAAACAAAGAGTTCAAAGTATTTAACGATGCCGAATTAGTAGTTGGTATCTCAGTTCCAGGAGGAGCAAAATACACAAGAAAAGAAATAGATAAGTTAATCGATTGGGTACGCCGTCCTCAAGTGGGAGCTTTAGGAATGGTGTATGTAAAATGTAATGAAGATGGTACTTTTAAGTCATCTGTAGATAAATTTTACGATCAAGAAGATTTAGCTAAGTGGGCAGAAAAAACTGGAGCTAAAGCTGGAGATTTAATCTGTATATTATCTGGAAATACTACAAAAGTACGTGCGCAATTATCTGCTTTACGTATGGAGATGGCTGAACGTTTAGGTTTAAGAGACCCTAAAATATTTGCTCCATTATGGGTAATCGATTTCCCTTTATTAGAATTGGATGAAGAAACAGGTCATTATCATGCAATGCACCACCCGTTTACTTCTCCTAAACCAGGACAATTAGAATTATTAGATACTAACCCTGGAGATGTAAAAGCAAACGCATACGATTTAGTTTTAAATGGTAACGAAATTGGTGGAGGTTCTATTCGTATTCACGATAAAGAAACTCAGGCAATCATGTTCAAACATTTAGGATTTACTGAGGAAGAAGCTAAAGAACAATTTGGTTTCTTAATGGATGCTTTTGAATATGGTGCACCGCCTCATGGAGGTTTAGCATTTGGTTTAGATAGATTAGTTTCTATTTTAGGTGGTCAAGAAACAATCCGTGATTTTATTGCATTCCCTAAAAACAATTCAGGTCGTGATGTTATGATTGATGCACCTGCAAGTTTAAATGATGCGCAATTAGAAGAATTAAGTATTAAATTAAATATAAAAGAGTAAAACGTCATTACGAGGAAAATTGACGAAGTAATCTGTTTATAAATTAAGAGATTGCTTCATTATCATTCGCAATGACAGAAAACACAAAAAATCCCGTTCTAATTTATAGAACGGGATTTTTTGTTACTTTTAAATTATGAAAAAACTAACCACACTATTCGTCTTAATATTCACTTTTCAAGTATTTTCTCAAGAATTAACAGGTGAACAATTATTAGAAAAAGCAATTCAATATCACGATCCTAACGGAAATTGGGAAACCTTTAATGGTACTTTAAATGTAACCATGAAAATGCCTAAAAATCCAAATAGAGATAGTGAAATTAAAATAAATCTTCCACAAGAATATTTTTATGTAAAAGCTTCGAGAGGAGAAAATACTACTGAATATACTGTTGTTAAAAACAATTGTACAATTAAATTTAACGGTAAAAAACCATCCGAAGATGAAAAAAAAGAACACAAACTAAGCTGCGAAAGAGCTAATTTATACAAGAATTATTACACGTACTTATACGGACTTCCGATGAAATTAAAAGACAACGGAACTATTATTCACGATAAGGTTGAAAGTAAAATTTTTAAAAGTAAAGAGTATTTAGTTTTAAAAGCGACTTATACAAAAGAAGTGGGAAAAGACACGTGGTATTTTTACTTTAATCCGAAAACGTATGCTATGGAAGTATATCAGTTTTTTAAAGAAAAACCAGATAGTGGCGAATATATTTTATTGACTGATATAGAAACTATAAACGGCATAAAAATGCCTAAAAACAGAGCTTGGTATTACAATAAAGATGATGGTTATTTAGGAACAGATATTCTTAAGAAAAATTAAAAAATATGTCGGTTCGAGCACAGTTGAGAACTATTAAAATCTAAATGCCAAAAACTAAAAACATATTTAAAAAAATATTAATTTGGAGATACAAAAATATCTCTGAGCGAAAATTCGTGTATGTTTTAAGTGTTTTGGTTGGTTTTTTAGCAGGTATTGGAACTTTAATTTTAAAAAATTTAACTTCTTTTTTTCAAACTATTTTAGAAGGTAAATTTATTAAAGATATTCATCATTCACTCTATTTTATTTTTCCGATTATAGGACTTGTTTTAGTGTATTACATTAAAAAACGATTCATAAAAAAAGAAATCGGTCATGGTATTTCTACTACACTTCATGCAATCTCAAAACGTAGTGGAATTATAGAAAGGTATAAAATTTATGTTTCTTTAATTACCGCTCCTATTACTGTAGGTTTTGGTGGTTCCGTTGGTTTACAAGGACCTGCTGTTAGTACGGGTGCCGCTTTAGGATCAACGGTTTCGCAACTGTTTCATATGAACCGTAAAACTAGAATGTTGCTAATTGGATGTGCTACTGCAGGTGCAATGTCATCAATGTTTAAAGCGCCTGTTGCGGCTATTATTTTTGCGATAGAAATATTTAGTTTAGATTTAGCTTTTGCTTCTTTAGTCCCGTTATTATTAGCTTCGGTTTCGGCAGTAATCACCTCTTATTTTTTCTTTGAAAATGATGCTTTATTAGGTTTTAAATTAGTAGATGTATTTCAAATAAAAGATATTTTTTATTATGTTCTTCTAGGTTTTTTTACCGGATTAGCATCTGTATATTTTTCTAAAATATATTTTAGTATTATCGATTTTTTTAAGCGTTTTAAAAAACCAATCCACAAGTTAATTTTTGGTGGAATAGCTATCGGATTAATACTTTTTTTAATTCCACCTTTATATGGTGAAGGTTACGGATTAATCAATAATTTACTTAACGGAAACGATTTAGCCGCCTTAAAAGAAATACCTTATAAGGTAGATTTTAAAAACGTTTGGATTGTAATAGCTTTCTTATTATTAATAACCTTGTTTAAAGCCATAGCAATGACTGCAACTTTTGCCGCTGGTGGAGTTGGTGGAATTTTCATTCCTACCTTAGTAATGGGAAGTGCTTTAGGAAATGTATCAGCAAAAATCATCAATCAATTAGGAGGTAGTGTATCAGAATCTAATTTTACTTTAATAGGAATGACTGGGCTAATGGCAGGCGTTTTACATGCTCCTTTAACCGCAATTTTCTTAATAGCAGAAATTACAGGAGGGTATGACTTATTTGTTCCGTTAATGTTAGTCGCAGCAATTTCATTTGCCGTTACAAAATACTTTATATCAAACTCTATTTATACTATAGAATTAGCTAAAAAAGGAGAGCTTATTACACATAATAAAGATAAAAACGTGTTAATGATGATGACAATAAATAAATTGATTGAAACAAATTTTAAAGCTGTACATCCTGAAATGTTTTTAGGAGAAATGCTTAAAAAAGCTGTTTCTAACTCTAACAGAAACATTTTTCCTGTAATAGAAAAAGACAAGCAATTTTTAGGAATTGTTTTATTAGATGATATTAGACCGATTATGTTTGATAATGAAATGTACAACAAAGTAACTGTTGAAACCTTTATGAGAAGTGCTCCTTCAATTATACAACACGATGATTCTGTTGAAAAAGTGATGTATAAGTTTAAGGATAGTGGTGCATGGAATTTACCTGTTATAAAAAACGGAAAATACTTAGGATTTATCTCTAAATCTAAACTTTTATCAGCTTACCGAGCAAAATTGATTGAGGTTACTTCTTAGCTAAAAATTTTACCATTTTACTTGATAAGGATAAGATTCGTAAATAGCATTATCTTCTGTTATTGTATAGCCTTTTTCTGAATCTATTTTATATTTTTTATATGTTTCTTCGTATTCTTTATATCTACCTAATTTATATAAACAATTGGCTTTATAAAAATTAACGTCCGAAAATTCTTTGTACTGACTTAATGCTTTATCAAACTGTATTATCGCTTCTTTAAATTTACCTTGTTCGAATTTACTTATTCCGTAATAAAACAAATCTAAAAAATGTGCTTCTTTCCATTTATTTTCTTGATTTTTAATATCAATAGATAATATGTTTTCTGCTTTTTTAAATTCGTTGAGCTGCAAATAACTTAATGCTATATAAAATTGATAACTATGATCCATTACATAAGCATTACCATATAACTCTATACATTTCTCAAAATCTTTAATAGCTTCTTTGTATGTTTTAGCAAAAATACACTTAATAAAAGCTCTATAATCCAACCATTTTTCTGAGTTATATAAAACAGCTTTATCTATAAATTTCATACCTACTTCATACTTTCTTGCTTTAAAATATGGCATTGCTTTTTGTTGCCATAAATAAGCTACGGTACTATCAATTTTTAAACCCTCATTTAAACAATTTTGCCATTTATCTAAATCAAATCTATAATTATATTTTGCAGCACAATTTGTAACATACTTTGTAATTATCTCTTGATGTTTCTTTTTATTTACAGTAACTTTTATACTTTTTTTATTTTTACATTGATAAAATATGATAAGCACTAATAATATAAATATCTTTTTCATTTTTTGAGATATACCTAAATATTAAAATTTTAGATTAACATTATTTGTTCGCTAAAAATTGTACCATTTTATCAGGAAAATCGGTAAAACCGCCATCAATATTAGCTTCAAAAAATAGCACTTGAATCATTTCATCAAATGAAGAAAACTCAGCTAATTTATCAGCTCTAAAAGTATATGGATGCACTTTTAATCCAAGTTTATGAGCATCTGTAACCAATGAAGTAAATTGCCATTTACCGTTAACTTTTTTGTCTAATATTTGCGTATACCATGGCCCTAATCCGTCTGCATAAGTAGCAAAATGTTTTAATTGTTTGGTTTCTTCGTCAGACTCTATTAACTGCACTAAAAACAAGTCAGATTTTAATTCTTTTCGAACTCTCTCTAATTCTTTAGCATCAAAACATTGAAAAATACAGTTGTCTTTCTTGGTTTTATAACCATATTCAGAAAGGATTTTTAAAGTGATTTTAGCAATATCTTTTCCGTTTTTATGATGGAATGCCGGATTTTTAATCTCTGGGTAAATTCCAATATCATTTCTTGTACTATAGTTTAAACCTTGAATTAATTCTATTTCTTGTGCTAAAGAATGCAGCTTAAAATTCCCTTTATTCTTTGGAAATCGATTTGGATAAAACTGTTTACCTGTTTTCGGATCAAAACGTTCGGTAACTTGTAACTGTTGCAATTCATCAAACGTGAAATCAATTACATAATATCGATTGTCTTCTCTTTTTTTATCAGGATATACGGTAGCTACATTAGTAACATCATCTAAATAAATATCGTGAATTACAATAGGCACATCGTCCTTACTTAGTACTAAATCTTGCTCTATATAATCAGGGTTCATAGCATATGCCATTGCTTTTGCTTCCATGGTATGCTCTGGTAAATATGCAGATGCTCCTCTATGCGCAATTACTGTTTTTTTCATTGATGATTGATTTTTAATTGATTCTTTACAGCTTAAAAAAATCAATAAAACAAGAATAAATAATTTTTGTTTTGCAAAAAACATGTTGGTTTATTTAAATTCTTAAAAATAAAAAAAAGTCAAGAGAAAAAATCTCTTGACTTTTAATTTATTCTGATAATTATTTTTATCGAATATATTTATTTTCTAGTTTAACATAGAAGCTCTAGCTCCACCGTTAGCGAAAAGAGCTCTCATTCTGTTACGTTGACCATCAGTAAACATGTACATACAAGCATCATAAGTATAATCCATGTAGTTCATAGTCATATCTGGTGTTTTACAATCAACATTAGGGTAAGTAGGACATCCTCCGTTAGAAGCTCCAGAAACAGGAGTATCTGCTACGAAATCGTCTTGACGACATCTACCGTCTCCCCAAATGTGACGTAAGTTTAAGTAGTGACCAACTTCGTGAGTTGCAGTTCTACCTAATCCATAGTTTCCTCCAGTATTACCAAAGAAGTCTCCTCCTAATACAATACCATCAGTAGCTGGGCTACCTCCAGGGAATTGAGCGTATCCTAAAATACCACCACCTATTTCACAAACCCAAATGTTCATGTGAGTTGATGGAGTAATTGGAGGGTAAGCTGTTTTAATTGCATCGTTAGTTCCCCAAGAAGATCTTGAATCGTTATGTCTGAAAACACCCGCTAAAGAAAAACTAAATCCTGCATCAGTTGCATCATTAGCGAAAGTAGTACCTGAAGGTAACTGATCTGTGTTGATATCTCTAAAGTCAGAATTTAATGTTGCCATTTGAGAATTCACCTGAGCGTCAGAAATAGTATTTGCATTTGGATATACAATGTGTATGTATACTGGAATATTGATGATTCCTAATCCATCTTCGATTGGAGCTACATCTACGTCTCCACCGTTAGATCCACCACCACTTCCACCACCACCTGGCTTACCTTTAGCGGCAATGTTTTTTCTTGTAGCATACTCAACATCATACATTTTTTTGTACAATCCTGGATTTTCTTTTAATTGACGGTTTAAAACCTTCATTGATTGACATTGTTCGTTACCTCCTCTTGACTCTTGTGAATCAGTCTCTACATAAAAATCGCTCATGTCGATTGCTTGTTGAGTTGGTAAAACTTCTTCTTTAGAGTTCTCTTGACATCCAACCAAAACTCCAGCAGCAACTGCTAATGTTAAAAAAATTCTTTTCATGTTGTGAAAAATTGAAAAATTAGTTAATTAATAATCGCCTTTTTGGCAATAAACTTTGCTAAAAACCTGTAATTAACATTTTCATAAATGAAGTAGTTAAAAATTTGTCGTTTTAATAACAAATTGAAGGGTTATTTAACGATATGCAATATATACATATTTTTTAATCCTAAAAAAAAAGTTAAAAAAAAGTTAAACTCCAGTAAAATCAACTTGCGAGCAGACATTAGAATAATAATTTATTATTTAAACATTTGAATAAAAAATTAACAAAACGTCAATTTTAAACAAACAACATTAAAAAACACATAAATTAAACAAACAAAAAATAGCATTTTCATAATTAAAGAAATCTGTTTTAACTTCTATTCAAAAAAATTATCTTTATCAAAAATTAAAATTAATTATGGAAAACTCATTTAACACCAAAGTACTTGCCGTACAAGCATCAGAAACCGACAGAATCGCTTTTTATAAAAAAACATATGCTCACGTAGCGGGTGGCGTATTTCTTTTTATTTTATTCGAATACCTATTATTACAAAACGCAGCAATTGTTGAGTTTGCTTTATCGATGACCCAAGGTTATAAATGGTTATTACTTTTAGGTGGATTTATGTTAATTACCAATTACGCAGAAAGCACCGCCTTAAAAACCACAGACAAAAACTTACAATACTTAGCTTATTCGGGATATATTTTTGCAGAAGCATTTATTTTTATTCCTTTAATATATATAGCAATTAGTTATACCAATAATTTTGAAATAATTCAACAAGCAGGAATTGTTACTTTAGGATTATTTGTTGGAATATCATCGATTGTATTTATAACTAAAAAAGATTTTTCTTTTATTAAAGCTGGTTTATCTGTTGGATTCTTTATTGCAATTGCTTTAATTATTGCTGGAACTTTATTTGGTTTTAATTTAGGTTTATGGTTTTCAGTTGGAATGTGTGTTTTAGCTGCTGGATCTATTTTATACCAAACATCTAATCTTGTAAATAAATTTTCAACAGACGATTACATTCCTGCTGCTTTAGGTTTATTTGCTTCATTAATGTTATTGTTTTGGTATGTATTACAAATTTTTATGTCGAGAGATTAAAACATAAATAGTATTAGAAAGAAAATCCTCTTATTAAAAAAAATCAAGATATTAACTGTAGCCATGCGATTAACTCAACATCATTTTTGCTTTTTTAACCGCAGCAACCAAAATATCAATTTCTTCTTTGGTATTGTAAAATGCAAAAGATGCTCTTACTGTACCAGGGATACTGTAAAAATTCATAATAGGTTGCGCACAATGATGACCAGTACGAACTGCAACTCCTAATTTATCTAAAATAGAACCTACATCATACGGATGAATTTCTTCTAAATTAAAAGAAATAACTGATGCTTTATTAGTAGTTCCATATATTTTTAAGCCTTCTATTTTTTCTAACTCTTGGGTTCCGTAGGCTAATAATTCGTTTTCTTGTTTAGCAATAGCATCAAAACCAATAGAATTCATGTAATCTATGGCAGCTCCAAAAGCAATTCCTCCGCAAATATTTGGTGTTCCTGCTTCGAACTTATGAGGTAAACCTGCGTAAGTTGTTTTCTCGAAAGTTACAGTTTCAATCATTTCACCACCTCCTTGGTATGGCGGTAACATCTTTAACAATTCTTCTTTTCCATACAATACACCAACTCCTGTTGGCCCACACATTTTATGTGCAGAAGCTACGTAAAAATCAACATCTAATTCTTGAACATCTGGTTTTATATGAGGTACAGCTTGTGCTCCATCAATTAAAACATAGGCTTCGAATTTATGTGCTGCATGAATAATTTCTTCAATCGGATTTATAATTCCTAAAGCATTTGAAACATGATTACAAAAAACCAATTTCGTTTTACTGTTTAATAATTCGTGATAAACATCCATTCGTAACGAACCATCTTCACTCATCGGAATTACCTTTAAAACCGCTCCTGTTTTTTCGCATAACATTTGCCAAGGAACAATATTAGAATGATGCTCTAACGCAGAAACAATAATTTCATCTCCTTCTTTTAAAATTGATGAAAATCCTGATGCAACTATATTAATACTATTTGTTGTTCCAGCAGTTAAAATAACTTCATACGAATGTTTTGCATTAAAATGGTTTTGAATTTTTAATCTTGCTTCTTCATATTTATCAGTAGCTTCTTGACTTAGCGTATGCACACCTCTATGAATATTTGCATTGTAGTTAGAATAATAATCTACAATCGCATCAATAACTACTTGCGGAGTTTGTGAGGTTGCTCCGTTATCGAAATACACTAATTTTTTACCGTGAACTTCACGATTTAAAATAGGAAAATCAGCTCGAATTTTATCTACATTAAACATATAAAATCAAATTTTAAGCAAAGGTAGGGGTTGCGTTTCAAATACAAACATCAAACAATTAAATTCTTACATTTGTAAAAAAAGACTTCATGAAAAATTTAAAAAGAATTCTTTTACTTATTCTGGTAATAGTTGGTATTGTTGTTTACTATAATTATTCAAAATTGAATATTCTTGCTGGATATTCCGCTAAAAACACAGCTTCATCAGTATTTTTAGCAAATAGAACTTTAGAATTCACAGATAATAACGACAATAATTTCTCTCCTATCAATTTAACTTCTGATAAGATTGATACAAAAGAAAAATCAGCAATAGGTTCTGTATATGGATTATTGAAGAGAAAAGCAGTTTATAGAAAAGGATTGGGAGCTGTTTTAATTACGGATGATTTTGACACCTCTAAAAAACCTTTAACTCCACACAGAGCTAAACCAGATAACACTACTCCTTTTCCTTATGGAAATGCAGAACAAATTGACACCATTTTTTCTAATGTCGATTATAAAAAATTAAACGAAACTATTGATACTATTTTTAATAACAGAAATAAAACCCGTTCTGTTATTGTGTTATATAAAGACAAAATTATAGCCGAAAAATATGATGATGGTTTTACAAAAGAGTCTTTACAAATAGGTTGGTCTATGACTAAAAGTATTACCAGTACTATGTTTGGTATTTTACGTTGTCAAGGTAAAGTAGATGTGCAAACTGATAATTTATTTAAAGAATGGGAAAATGATAATCGTAAAAAAATTACGATTCATAACTTACTGCAAATGAATTCTGGTTTAGAATGGACAGAAGATTATAATTCTATTTCTGATGCTACCAAAATGCTTTTTTTACAAAAAGACATGACCAAAACTCAAATTGACAAACGTTTAATTGGTAAGCCAAACGAAACTTGGAATTATTCATCTGGAACAACAAACTTGCTTTCCGGTATTTTACGATCTAAATTTAACACACATCAAGAATATTTAGATTTTTGGTACAGTGCTTTAATAGATAAAATTGGGATGAACTCAATGGTAATTGAAACTGACATGAGTGGAAATTATGTTGGTTCTTCATACGCTTGGGCAACTGCAAGAGATTGGGCTAAATTAGGATTACTTTACTTACACAATGGTGAGTGGAACGGAGAAAATATTTTTGATAAAGATTGGGTAGACTACGCAACAACTCCCACTCCTGGATCAGACGGTTGGTATGGTGCGCAAATATGGTTAAATGCAGGTAATCGATATCCAGATGCTCCAAAAAACATGTATTCTTTTAACGGATATAAAGGTCAGAATGTATTTATTTTGCCTAATGAAAATTTAGTAATCGTTCGAACAGGATTAACCAAAAATGCTGATATGAATACTTTACTAAAAGGAATTATCAATTCAATAAAAAACAACTAATGAATCCCTATTATTATATACTTTCTATAAACGGTTTACTTTTTCTGTTTAGTATTATTTTCTATTTCTTTCCTCCTAAAAAAATAAACGCTATTTATGGGTATCGTACTAATAGAACAATGAAAAACGAAATTATTTGGAAGTTTGCAAACACCTATTTCACCAAACAATTTTTAATATATTCTGCTATTTCGTTTTTTGCTGCCCTACTATTTGTTAGTATTTCTAAAAATGTTAGCTGGCAACCAATGGCTATTATGCTATTATCTCTAGGAGTATCAGTAGTTAAAACTGAACAAGAAATTAATAAAAATTTTGATGAAGAAGGGAATAAAAAATAATACCCTTATTTTTTATACTCTTCTTTTAACAAAGTAATATCATCAATAATTTTTTGCATGTTTTCTTTTTTGGTTCCATCATAAGAACCTCTAATGCGACCTTCTTTGTCTATTAATACAAAGTTTTCTGTGTGTACCCAATCATTCTCTCCACCATCTCCTTCATCTAAAACAGCAAAATAATGTTTACGAGCTAAATTGTAAATATGTTTTTTATCTCCAGTAGTTACATTCCATTTTCCATCAATTACTCCTTTTTCATCAGCATATTTTCGTAACTGGGGAATACTATCCATTACAGGAGTTACCGAATGTGATAAAAACATAATGTCATGATCCTTTTTATAATGCTCTTGTAATTCACTCATATTATACGCCATGGCAATACAAATTGTTTGGCAACGTGTAAAAAAGAAATCGGCTATATAAATTTTATCTTTATAATCTGCATTTGTAATTGTATCACCGTTTTGGTTGATTAATTTAAAATCTCCTATCTTATGGTTTCTAGACTTTGTTCTAATAGAAGCATCTACCAATTTAGGATTTATATCCGCAGGATTATAGATAGGCAATCGATCATCAACCTTTACTAAATGATAAAAAACAGGAATTCCAACTGCGCAAAAAACGATTAAAAAAAGTAAGGTGCTTTTTGATTTTTTAAAGAACTTTAAGTCCATTCTCTTTAATTTTTCTACAAAAATACGACTAAAAACAAGGTATACTTACTCGAACGTTAAAAAGTTTGTTAAAACCAAACCTCATCTGCATCTCAAGTTTTTAGAACTCTTTTGAAAAACGTACATTTGTCAGATTTTAAATTTAGACAAACACCTTTATGGAAATATTAATAAAAGCATCACAATTTATTTTAAGCTTATCGCTACTAATTGTTTTGCACGAGTTAGGGCACTTTATTCCTGCTAAATTATTTAAAACAAGAGTAGAAAAATTCTATTTATTTTTTGATTATAAATTTTCATTATTTAAAAAGAAAATTGGTGATACTGTGTACGGTATTGGCTGGATTCCTTTAGGAGGATATGTAAAAATATCTGGAATGATTGATGAAAGTATGGATACCGAGCAAATGGCATTACCACCTCAACCATGGGAGTTTCGTTCTAAACCTGCATGGCAACGTTTAATTATTATGCTGGGTGGAGTTTTTGTAAATTTTGTTTTAGGTATTATTATTTATATCTGTTTAATGTATGCTTACGGAGAAAAATTTTTACCAAACGAAAGTTTAAAAGATGGTGTTTGGGTGCAAGATCAACTAGGTAAAGATTTAGGTTTACAAACTGGTGATAAAATATTAACTATTGACGGACAATCTATCCAGAAATTTAGAGAGTTACCTTTAGAGTTTATCAATGGAAATAACTATACAATTGAGAGAAATGGAGAGGTTATTGAAAAAGTAATTCCTACTGATTTTATTTCTAAATTAGTTGATAGAGGTAAAGACGCTGGTTCATTTTTAAATATTAGATATCCTTTTACAATTGCTAAAATTCAGAAAGATTCTTTAAACGCTAATGCTAACATTCTTCCAAAAGATATCGTTACTGCTATTAACGGAAAAGCTGTTTCATATTATGATGAAGCAAAGCCTATTTTAGCGAATTTAAAAGGTCAAGACATTTCTATTTCTATTAAAAGAGGGAATGAAAACTTAAATGTTCCTGTTAAAGTTTCGGAATTTGGAAATTTAGGTGTTGTTTTTACAACTTTACCTTATTCAGACCTAGAAAAACTAGGATACTATCAATTAGCTGAAAAAAAATATTCTTTTGGTGAAGCTATTCCTGCTGGAACTAACAAAGCATGGACTACCTTAACAAACTATGTAAAGCAAATGAAAAAGATTTTTAATCCTAGTACAGGCGCGTATAAAGGTTTAGGTGGATTTATTTCTATCGGTAGTATTTTCCCATCAGAATTTAGCTGGCAAACATTTTGGAACATCACAGCATTCTTATCAATCATGTTAGGGTTTATGAATTTATTGCCGATTCCAGCTTTAGATGGTGGTCACGTAGTATTTACTTTATGGGAAATGATTACTGGTAAAAAACCAGGAGATAAGTTCTTAGAATATGCGCAAGTAACAGGGTTTATTTTATTAATAATCCTACTATTATTTGCAAATGGTAACGATATATTTAGAACTTTCTTTAAATAGGAATTCCTAACCACAAAATAAAAAATCCTGAGCAAATTGCTCGGGATTTTTTATTTCTATTTTAATGATAAAATTACTTATTTAAATTCTCAGTTGCTCTTCGTTCTAATTCTGCCTGAAACTCTTCCATAACTGGCTTTACAGTACTATCAGGAATATCTGCAACCTTAATATACATTAAACCATCTACAGCATTATTAAATTTCGGGTCTACATTAAAGGCTACTAAACGTGCATTTTGTTTTACATACTTTTTAATTAATACTGGAATACGTAAAGCACCTGGTTCAATTTCATCAATAATCTTGTCAAACTTTTGCATATCTGCTTTAGTCGCATCAAATACAAAATCTTTATCAGCATCTTTAAGACTTACTTTAAATTCTTTCTTTGGATGGATATATTGCGCCACATACGGGTCGTAATAATGAGATTTCATAAATTCAATCATTAACGACTTTGAGAATTCAGAAAACTGATTACTTATACTTACTCCACCCATTAAATACTTATACTTCGGATAACGCAAGGTAACGTGTACAATACCTTTCCAAAGTAAAAATAAAGGCATTGGTTTTTGCTGATATTTTTTAGAGATAAAAGCTCTACCTAACTCAATAGTGCTTTCCATCATAGAATACAACTCAGGCTCAATCCTAAACAGCGTATGGATATAAAAACCATTAATTCCATGCTTTTTAAAAATATCTTTTCCTAAGCCCATTCTGTAAGCTCCTACTAACTCTTTTTGTACATTATCCCATAAAAATAAATGATGGTAATACTTATCAAACTTATCTAAATCAATTGCTTTATTGGTTCCTTCACCAACATCTCTAAAGGTTATTTCACGCAATCGACCTATTTCATGTAAAATATTAGGAATCTCTCTCGCATTTGCAAAAAACACTTCGTAATTTTTACTTTCTAACAACCTACTTCCTTTATCTCTTAATTCATCTACTTCTTTTTCAAATAAAGCAGGTGTTTTTTGAGAAATAATTTTTTTAGCTTTTTTAGGAATTTTTAAATTTTGGGTCGATAAAATCTTTTGAGGTGTTTTCTCAAAAGGGTTTGCCAACATATATGTTTTCTTTCTTATATACTCATAAAAAGAAGGTATATCCTTATACTGATCTTGATCTTTTACCGAAATAGGTTTTCCTATTCTAACTTTAATTACTCTATTTTTTTGAGAAATAACTTCTGATGGAAGCTTAGCAGTACGTAAAGTTCCGCTAATTTTAGAAAGCATATAAAATAACTGACTATTTTTAGCATGAAAATAAATAGGAATTACTGGTACTTTTGCTTTTTTAATCAGCTTAACAGCACCTTCTTCCCAAGGTTTATCAACCATTAACTTACCATCGCGATACGTAGAAACTTCACCTGCCGGAAAAATACCTAAAGGCTTCCCTTCTCTTAAATGCATTAAAGCACTTTTAATACCAGCAACACTTGATTTTGCATCCTTATGGTTTTCAAAAGGATTTACTGGCATTACATAAGGTTTCAAAGGTTGAATTCTATGTAATAAAAAGTTGGCAATAATTTTATAATCTGTTCTTTTTTCTATTAATAATTTTAATAAAAGAACTCCATCAATACCTCCAAGAGGATGGTTAGATATGGTAATAAAAGGACCGTCTTTAGGAATACGTTTTAAATCTTCTTCAGGAATTTCGAATTCTATTTTACAATCATCTAAAACTCCATTTAAAAAATCAAGGTTCGATTTATCTTTATTATTATCGTAAATCTTATTAATCGCAGAAATACGTAACGTTTTAAGTAACAGCCAGCCAATAAAAGTGCCTACTGCACCGAATTTATCAACTCCTATTACTTTAGCTATTTCTTTTGATGTGACTATACTCATACATTAATATCCAATTAGACGCAAATGCAAATATAATGGATTTATACGAGCTTTTGTGTCATTTATTTAACGACCAACTGAGCTGTTTCTGTATTAATTTGTCGAATAACAACCTCTCCTCTTTTTTTAATAAAACTTATTGCTTCATCATCAAAGTGACGAATGGTATACAACGTAGTATTTTTATATGTTTTTATAATAAATGCCTTTTTTAAATCATTATAAAAATCGTCATAGCGATTGTATTTATCTTCAACACACACCGAAAAACTTATTGCTGAATTTTGAATTAAATTTACTTTTAATTTATAGTCATGTAGTTTTTTAAAGACTGCACTTATATTATCTTCAACCATAAAAGAAAAATCTTTGGCAGATATAGATATTAAAATCTGATTTTTTTTAACAATAAAACACGGAGTTTCTGGCTGAATCCCTTTTCCTCTACCAACACAAGTTCCTAACTTAGTTATATCTTTAAAAGAGCGAACATAAAGCGGAATTTTTTTTTGTTCAAGTGGCTGAATAGTTTTTGGGTGAATTACTGATGCTCCGTAAAAAGCCATTTCTACTGCTTCGGTATAAGATATTTCTTTTAACAATTCTGTTTTAGTAAACACTCTTGGATCTGCATTTAAAACGCCTTCAACATCTTTCCAAATTGTAACACTTTCTGCATCTAAACAATACGCAAATATACCTGCGGTATAATCAGAGCCTTCTCTACCTAAAGTTGTGGTTTTGTCACCAAATCCACCTAAAAAACCTTGAGTTATATTTAATTCTTTAGCTTGTATTACATTTTTAATTGCTTTTTTAGTTTCATCCCACTTTACTTTTGCATCACGGTAATTTCCATCTGTTTTTATACAGTTCCGAACATCAATCCATTTATTTAAAACCCCTATTTTAGATAGATAAGCACTAACAATATTTGTTGATAGCAGCTCGCCGAATCCTACAATTTGATCATATACATAATTATAATCTCTTGAAGTATTTCTAGCCATAAATCCACTTAACTCACCCAACAAATAGTTTACTTTAATATAGATTTCACCCTCTTTATCAAACAGATTATTTATAATATTTATATGATAATCTTCTACATAATTAAGTGATTCTTTTAACCCTTCTTTTTTATAAAAAAAAGCATCTACGACTTTCTCAAAAGCATTTGTCATTTTTCCCATGGCAGAAATAACAACTAAAACATCTTCAGTTCCTTCATGTAACAATACATTTGCAACATTCTTTACACCTTCAGCATCTTTTACTGATGCTCCTCCAAACTTAAATATTCTCACTACTAAATTGTTTTAAGTTAGCTTCGTTCATTTGGCAAACCCTCCATTCATCATAAACAGTTGCATTTGTTTTTTTGTAAAAATCAATAGCATTTGTGTTCCAATCTAACACTTCCCATGCTACTCTTTTAAATCCGTTTTCTTGTGCATATTTCATAACTGATGTATATAATTCTTTTCCTGCTCCAATGCCTCTTTTCGTTTCAGTTACCATTAAATCTTCTAAATGAATCGCTTTTCCTTTCCAAGTAGAATAGCGTTCATAAAACAACACCATACCAATTATATTTCCATTAGTTTCTTCGGCTACAAATGTTTTAAATTTTGGGTGATTAGAAAAACCGTCTTGCAATAAATCATCAATTGTAATTTCAACAGCATCAGGTTCTTTTTCAAAAACAGCTAATTCAATAATTAAATCTAATATTGATTGTGCGTCTTTTTTTTCTCCAGGTCGAATTATAAAACTCATATTTCAAATTTTATGTAAAGATAATTCTTAAAATATTCCTTTAAAACAAATACAAAATTAAAACACATCTGCAATTTTGGTTAAAATTTAAAAATACGAAATCGTTGTAGAAACGTAAAAAAGTTGGCATCTTTGTACACAACACAAAAATTTGACATGAATAATAAGCACATGACTCTTGGTGAGTTTATCATTGGTAATCAAAAAGATTTTAAATATTCTTCTGGTGAGTTATCTCGCCTAATCAACTCTATTCGATTGGCTGCCAAAGTGGTAAATCACGAAATTAGAAAAGCAGGATTGGTTGATATTACTGGAGCCGCTGGTGACATAAATGTTCAAGGTGAAGCACAACAAAAGCTAGATGTTTTAGCCAACGATTTATTTAAACAAACACTTATTAACCGTGAAATTGTTTGTGGTATTGCAAGTGAAGAAGAGGATGATTTTGTAATTGTTGAAGGACAAAACAAAGCAAACGATAACAAATATGTTTTATTAATGGATCCTTTAGATGGTTCATCTAACATTGATGTTAATATTTCTGTAGGAACAATTTTCTCGATTTACCGAAGAGTTTCTCCTGTAGGAACTCCTGTTATAAAAGAAGATTTTTTACAAAAAGGAAGCGAACAAGTAGCTGCTGGTTATGTTGCTTATGGTACTTCTACTATGCTAGTATTTACTACTGGTAATGGCGTAAACGGATTTACATTAAACCCTGCAATTGGTACTTTCTATTTATCTCACCCAAATATGCAGTATCCAGAAATTGGTAAAATATACTCGGTAAGCGAAGGGTATTTTACTTATTTTCAAGAAGGAATGAAGCGCTTTTTAGTTCACTGTAAAGATTTAAACGAAGCTGATAACAGACCTTATACTGCTCGTTATGTTGGTTCATTGGTAACCGATTTTCATAGAAACATGATAAAAGGAGGGATTTATATTTATCCTGCTACAAAAATTACTCCCAACGGAAAATTACGTTTATTATACGAATGTAATCCTATGGCTTTTATTTGTGAACAAGCAGGTGGTAAAGCTTCTGACGGATTTACACGAATTATGGACATAAACCCATCTGAATTACACCAACGTGTTCCTTTTTTCTGCGGAAGTAAACAAATGGTTGAAAAAGCTGAAGAGTTTATGACTGAGTTTTCTACTGACGAAAAACCAGTATACTAAAGAATAGTTATTATTTATAATGGAATAAATTTAGAATAAGGCAAACGGTTGTTTGCCTTATTTTTTTATGGTAAATTTACCATTGTAAAAATGAAAAATTAATCACATAAAAATCAAATAATTATGGCTTTTGAATTACCAGAATTAGGATACGCGTACGACGCTTTAGAACCAAATATAGATGCAAGAACTATGGAAATTCACCATAGCAAACACCATAACGGATACACTACTAAGTTAAATGGAGCAATTGCTGGTACTGATTTAGAAGGGAAATCTATCGAAGATATTTTAACTAATTTAGATATGAGTAACGGAGCTGTTCGTAATAACGGTGGTGGATTTTACAACCATTCTTTATTCTGGACAGTAATGAACCCAGAAGATAGAGGTTATTTATCTGGAGAATTAAAAGATGCTATTGAAGCTGAATTTGGTTCGAAAGAAGCTTTTATCGATGCTTTTTCTAAAGCTGCAGCTACTCAGTTTGGATCTGGATGGGCATGGTTATGTGTTCACAAAGGAGGAAAAGTAGAAGTATGTTCTACTCCAAACCAAGATAACCCATTAATGCCAGGTGTTACTTGTGGAGGAACTCCAATTTTAGGATTAGATGTTTGGGAACACGCTTATTATTTAAACTACCAAAACCGTCGTCCTGATTATATTGATGCTTTCTTTAAGGTAATTAACTGGAACGAAGTTGAAAGAAGATATGCAGAGGCTAAGTAGTAATTAAATTACTTTTTTGCATCTCAGTCTTGAGAAAAATAAAAATCCGAAGTTAATTAACTTCGGATTTTTATTTTTAATCATTTTATAAAAAACTACACTTTCTCTAAAGCTTGCTCTAAATCAACTAATAAATCTGCTACATCTTCTACACCAACACTTAGTCGTATTAACGAGTTTGTAATTCCCATTTTTTCACACTCATCATCAGGTACTGATGCATGTGACATACTTATAGGGTGACTAACCAAGCTTTCTACACCACCTAAAGATTCTGCTAACGTGAATATTTTTGTATTTTCTAAAAAACGTAGTGCTGCTTCTTTATTTTTATCTTTTAATCGAAAAGTAACCATACCTCCAAAATCATTCATTTGTTTTTTTACTATTTTATGATTTGGATGATTCTCTAAACCTGGATAATATACATTACTTACTTTAAAATGATTTTGCAAAAAATCAGCTACAATCTTGCCGTTTTCACAATGACGCTGCATACGTAAATGCAACGTTTTTATCCCGCGAAGCGCTAAAAAAGAATCCATAGGACCCGCAATAGCACCCGCAGCAAACTGAATAAAATGTAATTCTTCAGCTAAGGTTTCATCTTTTACCATTAAAGCACCCATTAATAAATCTGAATGCCCACCTAAATATTTAGTAACAGAATGCATTACAATATCTGCTCCTAAATCTAATGGACGCTGTAAATACGGCGTTGCAAATGTATTATCTACAGCTACTAAAATAGCTGAATTTTTATCTTTTGATGCTGAAGCTATTTTTTGAATATCAGCAATTTTCATTAATGGATTCGTTGGTGTCTCAATCCAAATAAGTTTTGTTGATTCTGTGATTTTATTAGTAACATTTACCACATCGTCCATATCAACAAAATGAAACTTTAATCCATATTTTTGAAATAACTTTTTAAACATTCGATAAGTTCCGCCATACAAATCATCACCTGCGATAACCTCATCACCTGGGTTTAGAGTTCTTAAAACACAATCAATCGCTGCTAATCCTGATGCAAATGCAAAACCATGCGTTCCGTTTTCTATTGCTGCAAAAGCGTTTTCTAAAGCTGTTCTTGTTGGGTTTGTACCTCTTCCATACTCGTACCCTTTGTGTACACCTGGACTCGACTGTGCAAATGTTGATGTTTGAAATATGGGAGTCATTACAGCACCTGTAGCTTCCTCATGTTTTTGACCTCCGTGTATCGTTTTGGTATTAAACTTCATATTTCAAAATTAATAGTAGCCGAATATTAAACCAACTTTGTTAATGCCATAATAGTACCTAAATGAATGCCTTCGTGTAAATTATTAAAAGCAATAGCCGTTTCGATAGAATCTAACACAAAACCAGTACTTGTTTCGTAAGTATTGTACTCTTTAAAAATACCAGCTTCAAAATCTTCTTTTAAAGTATCTGGCAATCCTATTAACAATTCTTTTACTTCTTCGAAGTCTTCTTCAGAAAATGTTAATGTGGGTACAGTTCCTTTTTTGTAACTATCAATCAACTCATCAGAAGCTAAACAATTTAATCCTGATAATTTATAGTGCAATAATTGCTGAGTAACTACTAAGTGTGCTACGTTCCAAGCAATGTTATTTTTAAATCCTTCAGGAATTTTATGTAGTTGCTCGATTGATAATCCTTCAATCTTTTTTAAGACTAATTCTCTCGATTTTTTTAAAACTTCAAATTGTTTATTCATTATTCTAACTATTTTAGCATTCATCAAAGATAATTATTTAGCCATGAAGAAAGTTTATTTTTTACAAACTTGTGATACTTGCCGCAGAATATTAAAAGAAGTAAATCTTGACGGGTTTGAAAAGCAAGAGATAAAAACAACTGTTCTAACTGTTGAGCAGTTAGAAGAAATGAGAAAGTTAACTGATAGTTATGAGAGTTTATTTAATAAACGTGCGAAACTATATAGAGAAATGGATTTAAAAAATCAGAATGTTACTGAAACCGATTACCGTCAGTACATATTAAATGAATACACTTTTTTAAAGCGTCCTGTTTTTATTGTTGAAGATGAAATTTTTATTGGAAACAGTAAAAAAGTAATTGAGAGTTTAAAAAACGAATTAGCATAAAAAAACCGGAAGATGAATCTTCCGGTTTTTTTATTTTTATTTAGATGCTACTTTATCTTTCGTAGAAGCTAATAAACTAGCTAACTCATCTTTTGTTATTTTAGTTTTTATACCTAACAGTACTAACTTATCGCTATCTGCACTTGCTCTTACAATAATTTCTCTTACGAAATCACCTTTTTCAAGAAATAAAACTTCTGCTTTACCTTTTTTATCTTTCGCTCTAACTAAAGTTTTTAAACTATTCTTTTTTGAAAATCTTCTAAAGTCTTTAGATACAGTATTGTCATCATTATTAAAAATCATAATCTTAAAATCATCAGATTGTTCTAAAAGATTCTTCAATTCTTTATTGTCTTCATCATTTAAAAATGACCCTGCAAAAGAACTAGACAAATTCACAGAAAATGCTGATTTATCTTTATGATCTTTATAAAATTGTTTGAATTTTGCCTCTTGTGCAGTTAAACTTAATAAAAAGAAGCAAAAAAATGCAGTTAAAATTCGTCTCATTATGGTTTTGTTTTAGTTATACAGTGAAGACGAGTTGTTTTAAAATTTGTTACAAAAAAAAAGTCTTAACTAAATTAGTTAAGACTTTGAAGTTGGCCTACAAGGACTCAGTAAAAATATAACCAAACATACTCAATCCTGCTTAAACATTAAACAAAAACTACTATAAACACTGATATTTGTAATATTAAAAATAAAAGAAAAATGTATTTTCATAAAAAAAACTGACACAAATACTGACACAAAAATTATTTTATATACATTTGATGGAAGTAAAAATCAGTATTATTGGCAACATTAAAATATTACATTAGAGACAAGAACTCTAGAAAGGAAACTTCTATAAATTATCGCATAAATTTTACTGCTACAAAAAAAGTAAGAGGATCTACTAAATTAAAAATACACCCTAAATTTTGGGATGCAGAAAAACAAAGAGTACGTAATCGAACAGAAGTATCTCAAATAAAAGATGCTATCAACAACAAACTTATTGACTTTGAAAAATTTGTTTTTAGAAAAATCAATAGCTATGAAACATCAATTACAGATGAAATTGCTGAATTTTTAAATGACGATATTTTAATCTATTTCGGGAAAAAGAAAGTTCAAAAAAAACTAACATTTTATGAGTTTACAAATATTTTCATTGAACAATCAAAAGGACGAATTCTTAACAGCAACAAAAAACCATTATCAGGACGTACAATCAAAGAATACGAAAGAACTATTGAGTTACTTAAAGATTTTGAAAAGAGAAATAATTATCCAATTTATTTTGAATCGATAAACCTTGAATTTTATTATAGCTTTATCAATTATCTTGAAGAAAAAGATTATTCACTTAATACAATTGGCAAGTTCATTAAACAGATAAAAGTCTTTATGAATGAAGCTACTGAGCAAGGCTTAAATGAAAATCTTTCATTTAGAAGCAAAAAATTCACTAAACCCAGTTCTAAATCATTTCAAATTTACCTTAACGAAAAGGAACTTGAAAAAATCATAGAATTAGATTTAAAAGAAAACACAACATTAGATAATGCAAGAGATTTATTTATTATTGGTGCCTATACTGGCCTGAGAGTCTCTGACTTCAACAATTTATCAAAAAACAATATTGAAATTCATAAAGGTCAAAAAATACTAAAAGTAAACGTAAGAAAAACTAATAGCAGCATATCTATACCAATCCACCCAAAAGTTGAAGAAATAATAAAAAAGCGCAATGGGGATTTCCCTAAAAAAATGGCAGATCAACAAATAAATCTAGCCCTCAAAACAATCGGAGAAAAAGCTGAGATAAATGAAAAAATTACTTACACAAAAATCAAAGGCGGTAAAGAAATAACAGAGACAAAGTTCAAGTACGATATGATTGTCAATCATACTGCAAGACGATCATTTTGTACAAACGCTTACCTAAACAACATGGCTACACTTGACATAATGGCGATTAGCGGACATACTTCTGAAAAAGTATTTTTAAACTATATTAAAATATCCGAAAAAGAAAGGGCTATTAAAATAGCTGAGAATTCTTTTTTTAAACAAAAATAATTATGAGAAAACACATTAAAAAACAAGAAATTATTGAAAAAAGAGCTTTAAAAATTGAAGTTCTAGAAAAAAAATCTTTAGAAAACGAAAAAACGTTTTTAAAATCATGTTCTGACTTAAACTACACAGAAGTTGAGAAAATATTCGACCAATACATTCTTAATTAAAAACTTAAAATGCAAGAAAAATCTTTTGCCTTTAGTATAACAACTGAAGAACTTGAAGAAGCTTCTAATGAAAAAGAGCTTTTCATATCTAAAAACATTCTCATCCCTTTTTCATATGAACAAATTATCCCTTTTGATGAAAATTTATGTAAATTTTTAACTGAAGAGGAAGCTCTAAAACAAAGAAAGGAAGCAGAAAAACCATTGATTCATTCTTCATACAAATACAATCCGATTCTAGTAGATCAAATATATAATGAATTTTTATTTCAATTAGAAGAAAGTATCGATGACTACGTTGGTTACTCTATAGATAAAGTTAAACTAAAATTAAAACTAACTCAAAACAACACAGATAAAAATAAAATTTTAAAAAAACACATAAAGAAACATGTAAAAGAAATATCAAAAATAAGTCTAGCTGATGATTTATTTTTGATAGATAAAGATTTAAACTTAAAGAGCTATGATTGCATAAACCTTATCAAAGGCTCAATAAGCTTTGAGGACGACATTATTTATGACTTTCTGATAAATGGTTATAACATGAATTTTTTTGATTATCATCTCTTTGATGAATATCATAAAATTGCCTTTTGTCAAAAAGTTATAAAAAGATTAAATTCAATTAAAAATAATAGAAGTGATTTTTTTTCAGATGTTTTTATAAATGAACAATCAGAAGAAATTCTATATGAAATTCTTCTTAATGAAAATGTTATTGACAGCGCAAACAATGCTACTAAGGGGTTTCAAAATGTTGCTTATAATTTTTACAGTATTTCAAACACCCTAAGAGACAAAATTTTCATTAAAAAAATTACTTTAAAAAAATACGCTAATTATCTAGAAAGCAGATATAATACAACAATTAAAAACCCAGATAAAATGGGAAACAAGACTCATCTTGTTGATACAATATCTAATATGGTTAAATCACTTTTAAAAGAATAAAAAATTAGTATGTTTTAATACAAACGAACTAGTTCGAATTTACAACGAACTCACTTATCTCAATTTTTGTGTCATAATTAAATCATTATTATGAAACATCAAAAGATAACTCAAGTACTTCACACAACACAGGAAGATTTAACACAATCAATTTTAAAAGGAGTTGAAGAAAAATTAAACACTTTTAAAAGTAACTTTCAACCTAAAGAGCCAACCATTTGGCTTAGCAGAAAAGATGTCTCTGAATTTCTTTCAATTGCAATAGTAACAGTTGACGACTGGACTAAAAAAGGCATACTTACTGCTTATCGTATTGGTAATAAAAAAAGATTCAAACGCTGTGAAGTAGAAAGTGCATTAACAGAAATAGGGAAATAATTATGAATAATAATTTCTCTACAAAAGAAAAAGGCACTCAAGGAGCACCTATTTCTAATAAATTTCAATCCAAAGATAACACAAAAACCAATTTTTTTCCCACCAACATAGGTATAAAAAAGATAATTGATGAAACCTATGAAATCAACAAAAAGTTTCCTCATATTCAGAAAAGCAAACCTAAAACCATAAAAGAACTATTATTACAATCAAGAATAGACCCCTTTTCAACAATAGAAAAACCCCCTACTATTTTATCAATTGACAATATCTCTTTTGGCACACTAGGAAATTTTTCTTGCGTAACAGGAAAATCAAAAAGCAGAAAGACATTTTTCTTATCAATTTTAATAGCAGCAGCTATAGACACAAAAGGAAAATTCCAAAGAATAAAAACCGAAATACCAAATAGTACAGTTTTACATTTTGACACTGAACAAAGTAATTATCACACACAAAAAGTAGCAAAAAGAATTACATCATTGATTAACAATGATATATTAAGTAAAAACTCATATAAATGTTTTTGTTTAAGACCTTTTTCTCCAAAAGAAAGAACAGATATTATACAGGAAGCTATTTACAACACTAAAAACTTAAAACTAGTTATAATAGATGGCATTGCCGATTTAATTGTTGGGTACAATAACGAAGAAAGTGCTATTGAAATTATTGGGCAATTTATGAAGTGGACACATGAATTAAATATTCATATTATCACAATAATTCATCAGAACAAAGGAGATAATAACGCTAAAGGTCATTTAGGGAGTTTGATTTTACAAAAAGCTGAAACAGTATTGTCAATTGAAAAAGACGGAGAAATATCAACCGCATCAACCTCTCATAGTAGGAACAAAGAAATAAATCCTTTAAGTTTTTCAGTAGACGAAATGGAACTTCCTTTTCTTGTTGATTATAACTCATCTAAAAGCTCTCCAAAGAAACAAATAAGGTACCCTAGAGATATTAATGACCCTAAAGTTCATGAAAATATACTAACCGAAACATTCGACTCTTCAGAAGAGTTAAAAAGTCTCGATTTTAAAAGGTTTTTAAAGGATACACTAGCAAAACACGATATAAACATAGGAGATAATGCAATTAGAGAGTGGCAAACCTTTTACGAAAAGCAAAACATGATCATTAAAGAAAATCAACAATCTCCTTTTAAGCTTTCACCCAAAATTAAAGTATGTTAGTTAGTTAAGTGCATATACATAAGCTTAACTAACACACTTAAAAAGAATAAGCTTGTTAATTAACAAGCTTAAATAACAAACTTAACAAACCTTATTGTGAATAGATACATATTAGAACCTTATAAATCACCAAAAAACAAACATAAATGCCCCAATTGCAACAAAAAAGATTTTACAAAATATATTGACACAGAAACTAACGATTATATAAATGAAAATGTTGGATGGTGCAATAATAGAATAAAATGTGCTTATCATTTCTCACCAAAAGAGTATTTTAAAGACAATTTTATTCCTAGAAAAAAACTATCCTCATCAACTTCATTTACACCCACAAAAGAAACCTCCTACATATCAAATTCTTTAATGAATAAAAGTATTAACTACTCTAATAATTTTATCACATTTTTAGAAGAGAATCTTTTTGGCGAAGAAATCACAAAAGAGCTAGTAGAACTATACAAAATAGGTAGCTCAAAGCACTGGAAAGGAGCAACAATTTTTTGGCAAATTGACAATCAAAATAGAGTAAGAAGTGGAAAAGTATTATTGTATAATAAAAACAACGGAAAAAGAATAAAAGAACCATATTCACATATAAGTTGGATTCACAAAATACTAAACTTAAAAGATTACACTCTTCAACAATGCTTGTTTGGACTCCATTTAGTAAAAGAAAACCCTAACAAAACTATTGCGATTGTAGAAAGTGAAAAAACAGCAATCATCGCAAGTGTATATATTCCCGAATATATTTGGCTTGCCTGCGGAAGCTTAAATAACTTATCTAAAAAAATGCTTACAACAATAAAAGGAAAGAATGTTGTCTTATTTCCTGATCTAAAATGCTACGATTTATGGAAAAAGAAAACTTCACAAATCCAGAATTTATGTAATTTTCATATTTCAAGTCTATTAGAAAAAAATGCAAGTGCTTACGAAAAAAATCAGGGATATGATCTTGCTGATTATTTAATAAATCTTCAAATCAATTATAAAGACTATTTATAAATTGGTTTTTGCGCTTTTTTGCGCTTTATGAAAAGCGCAAAACGCATTAATTTCACAAAACACACCACCTACCTCTTATGAATTAAAATAAAATTATTAACTTTGCATTGATTAAGAGTTGTTTAAACCTTTGGCAATTAGAGCCTTCTGGTAATTAAACAACTCTTCTTTTTTTAAAAGAAATTAAATTCTTCAAGTAAGGTTTTGCGTTTATTTATTAAAACGCAAAAAAGCGCAAAAACGCAAAAACGTTAGCAAAAATAATATTGTAGCTCCGATTATGCTTTGTGAAATATTGAGTTTAATTACAATTAGACTAACACTAAAAAAGAATTATTTGAATTTAAACAAATAAAAAAGTGTTTCTAGTAGTACACGAACAGCTCCAATTGCTGCCGCTCCACAAGAAACACGTTGCAAAGGTAAGAAATTACTTTAAACACACTTGACATTAAAGATGTACTAGTAAGTGAATTAAAAAAATACAACAATCATCAACCCTTTCGATTTAAAATAAAAGTATTAGTTTTACACTAACATAAGAGTTGTTTAAACCTTTGGCAATTGTAGCCTTCTGATAATTAAACAACTCTTTTTTTTGCTATCAAATTAAATTCTTCAAATAGATTTTTGCGCTTATTTACAAAACGCAAAAAAAAGCGCAAAAAAATATAACACACTTAAAACATAGCAAAATAAAGGCTTTGAATTAAAATACCATTAAATATTTATTCAAATTATAAGAAAACGCAAAAAAGCGCAAAAGCGCAAAACCTACCTATTCGACTTCAATAAAATCATCTTCCATCGATTTTAAATATCTTTCAATTGACCCAAAAAGCGAATCTGAATAAGGTATTGATCTACCTTTAACAATTTCAATCTTTTTAACATAAGGTGACTTTAATTCATCATTATTGTAAAGAAATGTAGTACCTAATGTTGATGTTTCAATCAAATTATAAGAAACAGGCTCCGTTAACCTAAAAGATTTTACTAGTTTTTTGCAAAACCCACTATGACCAATCTCTTTTACAGGAAAAACATAATTTGAAAAAACTCCTTCAATTTTTTCACTATCATAGTCAATGTTTGTAGAGAAGTATTTTATCCCATCTAACCCACTGCTAGACTTAACAAACTGCAAAAGCAATTGAGGCAATACATACTCAATCTTAAAGGGATCTTCTTTGTTTTTAATCTTAATAGAACACGCCAAGTAAAGAGGCCAGTTAATTAATAGAGAGTCAATACCGATTCCTTTTACCCCCTCCACTATACTGTTTTTACCTACATACTCTTTAATTTCATCTGCAGGATAAGGTATTTCCAACATTGATATAAAATTTTCCGAAACTAATCTGCTACAATTTAATTTTTTGAGATTTGGCCTCTTCATTTCTTCCCAGCAAGTATAAATACTATCAGACAAGTACAGACTAGGAAAACCAGGTATACTATATCTTTGTGTTTTTACTTTACTTCTTAATTCAAAAGGGATGTGAAAAATTTCCTTTTTTTCATAAGCCATTCCATTATCAGAACTTCTTGCTCTATAAAAATTAAGATCTCCTCCTAGAGTTGAAAAAACCTTTAGCATTATTTCTGGATCGTTTAATAATGTATTTAATTTTTCAAAAGCTTTATGAGGGTAGCCAGATTGATAATATGCTAAGACACTTATTATCCCCTTAGCCAGTTTTTTAGATTTCTCAAAAATATCTTTAGACTTAACCAATCTTGTTTTCTCTTGATTTATTTGAAAATCCTCTAAACTCTCTAGGAGATAAAAATATTTATTCATCTCATCAACATACAGGTCTTCATAAGACTTATCACAATTTCTTTTTGGTAAATCAAAACTGTAGTTTTTTAAAAATTCAAATATTGTCATAAGCTATTTTTTGAAATGTAATTTGGCTTTTTTATCTTAAAATCATAGTATTTTAATTTTCATATAAACGAATTCTATTTCACGTGAATTGAAATAAAATCACTAGTTCCGTATTAACAAAAACACATTTAAATCTTTAGAAATTAAAGACTTCTGACAATTAAACAACTCTTCTTTTTTCAACTAAATTGAATTCTTAAAATAAAGTTTTGCGTTTATTTATAAAAACGCAAAAGGTGTTGATAAAAGAATACTGCAACTCAAATTATACTTTATAAAATATTGAGTTTAATTACAACCTACAACTATCTTGTAACATATTCCAATTGTACTTTCATATTGGAAAATAAACCTTGAAACCATTTTACTATTTTATCATTATCATTAATTGAATGAACATGACTTCCATTGTTTACCCAATTTCCATTCATAGCAAAATGAATTTTATTTACATCAATTATTTTTGTTTTTTCTTCATTTAAGATTAACGCTGCAAATCCTTCTTCATCATCTTCCTCAACCAACTCTCTAAATGTATTTTCAATAGCTTGATTGGATGTAATATGCCAATGGGGTTGAGGATGTTTCTCGTCTGGATTATTATAGTCATCCCATTCAGCCCTAAATAATTGATTTTTTTCATTATCTTTTCTTTCACCTTGAAAAATGGACACTGATATGAAAGTATTATTGTTTTCAAATTTGATATCTAAGTACACCCAAAAATTTCCAAACCACTTAATTACATTTATCTCTTCTCTTGAATTTTTGTAATTATTAATTGCTTTTGAAGTATTATCACCACTAATTCTAAATCTATTTACACTACTTGGGTAAAGAAAAAAAGACGATTCCACAAAAAAAATTTTGCAGGACTTATTAATTTCATCTATGAGATTTTTTTTATCTAGCATAGATAATCAATCATGAATTAGGATAAAAATATTTAATCAAAACCTCATCAGAAATTGATTTTACATAATTATTTCCTTCTGATAACTCCACACCTATTTCAACCAATTTATTATAGGCGAACGAATTTCTTACTTCTGAAGAATGAACGTTAGGTATTGGAATATCCTTAGTATGCTTTTTCCCTAAAACATACCATTTTCCGCCAGCCAATTGTTTTGAGTATATAGAGAGAAGTTTGTTAAAGAAAGAACTAGAAAATATGGCTAAGTAAAAATAATAATCTTTCTGATTAAATTCTTTTTTTGGAATCCAAGCATTACCTCTTTCAACAACGAATATCCCATCTTTATCAAAAGCAAAGGAATCTGATCTTCCAAATTCTGAAGATATTAATCTTGGGCTCATTTTTCTAAGCCAAGCTCTATGCTCACTAAGATGCCACCAATTACTGTTATCTTTACGTGCTCGATTTGATAAAATTTCTTTTTGACTAATAACTTTTGAATAAAAAACAGGAGCATTATGAGAAAAACTTTCTTCTGTTTCAATTATAATCCCATCATTGTCATAAGGATACCAAACATAGTTGGTAATAATCAATCTACCATTTTTAATTGTCTCATTATCTACAGATGGTCTGAAATATTTTTTCTCCGTTTCTGATAATTCGTTAAATTCACTTTGAGTGATTTTAAATAAATTATTATTACCAGTTCTTATTCCTTGTTTTACAGTAAATACTTCTTCTGTTCGAACTAGTTTTTTTTCAAAAACAAACCTTTCAATTGTTTTTAAAAGATTATTGTTCTCCAAAGAAATTGGCTTCCAATTTTCTTTCAAAATAGGAAATGTAATAGGCTGAAATATGCTATAATCACCTTTATCTATAGTGAATTCATTTGAATACAACATTTTACGTAAATCACGCAAAGCATTTTGTGCTATTCCTTTTTCATTTTTAGTCCAAAGAATTGTTGGAGTTATATTGGTTTTTGGTTTCTGTCCAATAATTAAACTTACATCCGTTAGTGCATCTTCAAAAACAAAGTTACCTAATTTACCAAGTAATTTTATTGATATTATTTCATTAGCTTTATCTCTCAATTTCTTATAAGAATCTAAAGTTAATAATGATGAAGGAGTCACACATCCAATAGTACCGTTTTCAGCTAAGTGATTTATTGACTTATAAAAAAAAGCACTAGCTTGATTAGGTTTCCCAATAAAAGTATTACCTAAAGTTTCTCTAACCGCTTCTCGAGACTCTTTATTATTTAATAACTCCCAAGATATAAAAGGAGGGTTCATAAGAATTAGATTATAATCGTCTTCCCATTGCTCCGTTAACGAATCTTCAACTAGCTTAATATTAAAATCAAGTTTATCTTTCCAAATAGTTCTCTTCTCATATTCTAACAAAAAATTAGATGTATTTACTGCTGTTTCAGAAGAATCCCACCCTATAATTTGAATATTTCCATCATAATTTAACTCCTTTAATTGCTTCAAAGCCTCAATCAAAAATTCAGAAGAACCACAAGCTGGATCAAATATTTTTAACCTATCTGAATTTAGATTTAAGTATCTAAGAGAATTTTCAACAATAGTTCTCGATAAATATGGTGGGGTGTAATGTATGCTAGAATATAAATTATTCTTCGTTTTTAATTCATTTGATATACCTCCGAATAAATCCTTTTGAGGATTAAAAAATAAAACTTCTTTTTGAGCTTCTTGAAATAAAACTCCAGCAGAATGTCTGATGATTAAATCAAGTTCGGGCTTAATATTAGAAAACCCTCTCTTTATTTGTTCAATATAATAATCAAAACCAGAAGGTATATTTACTTCACCTAAATTCCATTTATTGGTATCAAGGTTACTTACATCTTCTTCTAAACTTGTTAATAAAACAAAAAGCAAATTTAATGCTTCAGTCGGGTTTGTTTTCTCAAAAGTTAAATTTCTAAATTGCCTGAAAATATCTATAATATGAGGAACTACATCTCTTGATGACTTGTAACTCTTAGATAATAAATAATTATAAAATTTATTAAAATTATCTGTTATCAGTTTTTGAGGAACTACTTCAGGTTTATCTTTTAACCAATTATATATATTTAAATTTTCATTTTCAAGAACTAAAAAATTTTTAGTATTACTAGACCAAGATTTTGAATAATAATCTTCTATACTACTGCCATCTTTTAATGTTTGCAAACAAAAATCTCCATATCCTCCATTTAACATTACATAATTTGGACTATCACTTTCAGGTTTTAAATGAATAGGTAATAAGCCAAGATTCTGCTTCCAAGTTAATATGTCAGATAAGTTGTTCATATAGAAAACAAAAATATAATAATAAATAAAGTAGAAGCTATTTTGAGATAGAGTTTTTATAAAATCTGACAATATGTTGTTTAAGAAAGTTACTTCTTTTGAATTTAATTATAATAAACCGACACAAAGACTGACACAAAAACTGACACAAAAAAACAACAAAAAATAAAAAAGCTTGATAATCAGTCGATTATCAAGCTTTTAAGTTGGCCTACAAGGACTCGAACCTTGAATGTCGGTACCAAAAACCGGTGTGTTGCCAATTACACCATAGGCCAATAGCATTATTGCGGGTGCAAATTTATAAGTTTTTATAATATCTGCAAAACTTTTTTTTAATTTTTTTTCTTTTAACAGAAATTTATCTGAAAAGCAACTAAACAAATATAATCAAAATTATATTTTTGCTAGGAATAAAAACACTAGTTATTAGTACATTCGCAGTAACTTATTTAAAACTATGAAAGATTTTAACTACAAAAAATGGAATACGATTTTAGGATGGTTTTCATTTGCAGTGGCATTAATTACATACACCTTAACACTTGAACCTACGGTTAGCTCTTGGGATTGTGGAGAATACATATCTACCGCAGTTAAATTAGAAGTAGGTCATCCACCTGGTGCACCTTTATTTCAAATGCTTGGAGCTTTCTTCGCTATGTTTAGCAACGACCCAAGTCAATGGGCTAAAATGGTAAACTTTATGTCTGGTTTAGCTAGTGCGTTTACAATATTATTCATGTTTTGGACCATTACCAATTTAGCTAGAAAAATGGCTATTAAAAATGGTAAGTTCAATAAAAGTGAACAAATTGCTGTTTTTGGTAGTGGTTTAGTTGGTGCTTTAGCTTATACTTTTTCTGATAGTTTTTGGTTTAGTGCTGTAGAAGGCGAGGTATATGCAATGTCTTCTTTTTTAATGGCGCTGTTATTTTGGCTAGGTTTAAGATGGGAATCTGAAATAAATACTCCTAGAGGTAATAAATGGTTAGTTTTAATCAGTTTTGTTGTTGGTTTATCTTTTGGAGTACATATTTTATCATTATTAGTAATTCCATCAATTGTACTTTTATATTTCTTTAAAACTTATAAAAACATCAATATTAAAACAACTGCTATAGCAACTTTAATTTCAATATTGGTTTTAGCTTTTGTTTTTAAATTCTTATTTCCTTTTACATTAAAGTTCTTTAGTGTTTCTGAATTGTTTTTTATCAATCAAATAGGGTTACCTTATAACTCAGGAACCGTAATTGCAGGATTAGTTTTAATAGCTTTATTTTATTTTGGATTAAACTATACTCGAAAAAACAATCTTGTTACAGTGAACACACTTATTTTATCTGTGTTGTTTATCATGATTGGATTTTCATCATGGTTAATGTTACCAATTCGCGCAAATGCAGATACTGTTATTAACGAAAATAACCCATCGAGTGCACGAGAATTATTAGCCTACTATAATCGTGAGCAATATGGTGATGCCAATGTTTTTTATGACAAGTATTATTCTGTTGCCTACGACAGAGAACAAGATGCTAGTCAGCCATACAAAGATGACAAACCTAAATACGAAAAAAAGGATGGTAAATATATTATTGTAAATAAATACGAAAATGTAATTCCTAATTACTCTAGTAAACACAAAGGGTTTATTCCAAGAATGGTAGATTCTGGATCAGAAAAAAATTATAAAAAAATTGCTGGTATTCCTGCTCGAAGTAAAAGACGTCCTACTTTTTTAGAGAATATGCGATTCATGATCGATTATCAATTCGGCTATATGTATGGTCGTTATTTTATGTGGAATTTTGTTGGAAGACAAAATGATATTCAAGGACACTTAAATATTGAAGACGGTAACTGGTTAAGTGGTATTGATTTTATTGATGAAATGCGCTTAGGTTCTCAACAAAACTTACCTGATGACATTAAAAACAATAAAGGGCGTAATAAATACTACTTCCTTCCTTTAATTTTAGGGTTGATTGGGTTGTTTTATCAAGTTAAAAAAGACAAGAAAAACTTATATACACTAGCTTTATTCTTTGCTTTTACTGGTTTTGCTATTATATTTTACACCAATCCTAAACCTTTTGAACCACGTGAACGTGATTACGCTGTGGTAGGTTCTTTTTATGTATTCGCTATCTGGATAGGTTTCGGGGTACTTGCCTTATATGATTATCTTAAAAAGTATGCTAATAAACGAACTGTTGCTTTAGCAGTATCTGTAGTTTCTCTAATAGCAGTTCCTGTATTAATGGGTGCTCAAAATTGGGACGACCATGATAGAGGTGATCGTTATTTAGCACAATTAAATGCTCAGACATATTTAGAAAGTTGCGACCCGAATGCAATTATTTTTACCATTGGAGATAACGATACATTTCCGCTTTGGTATATGCAACAAGTAGAAGGAATAAGACAAGATATTAAAATAGTAAATACAAGTCTTTTTCAAACAGATTGGTATATCGATCAAATGAAAAAGAAAACTTATGATGCAGACCCTATTCCGTCTAAACTAACACATGATCAATACAAATACGGAACATTAGATGTTGCTTACCACTACCCTATTCCACAATTAAGAGATTCTATTTTGCCAATAAAAGATTTTATGCGTTGGATAGAAAGCGATAATGATGCTACTTATATTGAAGCAACAGAAAATTCTAAAGAAAAATTTTATCCTACGAACAGAATTCGTATTCCTGTTAATAAAGCTAATGTTTTAAAAACTGGTTTAGTTGCACAAAAAGACGCAGATAAAATTTTACCTTATATTGATATTACTGTTGGCGACTTGCTATCTAAAAACAGAATTTTAATGTTAGATATTTTAAATAATTTCGATTGGAAACGTCCTATTTATTTTACAGGTGGTGCCAATGCAGATGAAGAGTATATCTGGTTAAAAGATTATTTACAGTTAGACGGAATGTCGTACAAATTAGTACCAATAAAAACATCAAACAAAGGAAAATCTATGTTTGATATGGGACGTATAGATCCTGAAAAAATGTACAAAAATGTTAAAAAATGGGATTGGAAAACCATTAATAACGGAGAAATTTATTTAGATGAACAAAGCAAGCGTAACGCAATATCTATCCGTAATAATTTAATGCGTTTATCTGAAGAGTTTATGAAAAAAGGAGATTCTGTTAATGCAAAAGACGTATTAGATTTATCTTTATACAAAATGCCTATTAAAGATTTTGATCATTACAGCATTTCTTTAGGATATCCAGAGTTGTATTATCGTATGGGAGATATTGAAAAAGCTCGTGAAACAGCAGAAACTCTTGCTGATATTTTTCAACAAAAATTAAAATACTATGATACTTTTAGCTATGAAGACATCCCTCTAGTAAAAGACAACATAGATACTTACTTATATATGTATCAAAATATTATTCAACAAATAGCTAGATACGACAGCGATCAAGAATACGGAAAGAAAGCCATTAAAGAATATATTTTACATGAAAGATTATTCATTGCACCAGCAGAAGGTGAAGAAGAATTGTTACAACAATTAGATACCATAAAACCTTAAATTAAATGAGGTTATATTTTACCAAAACACCACGTATACTTAAACGATTATTTTCTAGGTATACGTGGTGTTTTGCTTCTGATAAAAAAGAAATTTACTTAACTTTTGATGATGGACCAATACCAGAAGTAACCGAATTTGTTTTAGATCAATTGAAGAGTTACAATACTAAAGCTACTTTTTTTTGCATTGGTGATAACATTAAAAAACACCCTACAATATTTTCTAGAATTATAAACGAAGGACATTCGATAGGTAATCATACTTTTAATCACTTAAATAGCTGGAAAACTAACAATGCTAACTATATTGATAATACAAAGTTATGTGAAAACATTATTTTAAATGAATTTGAGAAATTAGGAAAATTAAAAACTCAAAAATTGTTTAGACCTCCTTACGGAAAGCTTAAAAAAAGTCAGTCAGTAGAACTTATTAAAAAAGGATATACAATTATTATGTGGGATGTATTATCAGCAGATTTTGACACATCTATCACAAAAGAAAAGTGTTTAGAAAACGTTTTAAGGAATACACAAAAAGGAAGTATTATCGTGTTTCACGATAGTATAAAAGCAAGCGAAAAACTATACTATGCACTCCCAAAAATTTTAGAGGAATTTACAAGAAAAGGATATACGTTTAAAGCTATTTCTTAAACGTACTGTTTAACCAAGCCAATTAAAGTATTTGCATCTTGCTCACCTGTTTGTCTCCACTTCATCTCTCCTTCTTTATAAATCATAAAAGTTGGATTTCCTTTTACACGTAAAGCTTCAGCGAGAATTTCGTTCTTTTTAATATCAATTTTAATAACTTTTGCCTTGTCTCCTAAAGCAGCAGCAACATCACGAAGCGTATCTAAACTAGGTTCAAACTCACTCCAATCGGTATAAAAATCAATTAAAACTGGTTTGTTTATACTTATTATTTCACCAAACTTTGTCATTTTAAATAAAGTTTTATATAAAATTTCCACCAAAAATACTGCTTTTTTTTAAAATAGATATTAACATCTGTTTAAAATACAGACAATCAGACTTTTTTAAGTTCAATTACAGTAATTTCTGGCCAAATACCAACTCTACCAGGAAATGCATGAAAACCAAAACCCCTGTTTACATTTATATATCTACCAAACTCTTTATATAAACCTGCCCATTGTTTGTAAACATATTTTGCGGGACTCCATTTTATAATTCCTGGAATTTCGATTCCGAATTGTAAACCATGAGTATGACCGCTTAAAGTTAATTGATAATTAAAATCGTCTTTTTTAATCTTATATTCCCAATGACTAGGATCGTGACTCATTAGCACCTTAAAATCTTCTTTTTTTATTCCTTCACTTGCTTTTTTAAGATCTCCTGCTTGATTAAATCCTTTTCCCCAATTTTCAACCCCTACTAAAGCAATTTTTTGTCCGTCTTTTTCTATATAACGGTTTTCATTTAATAATAAATCAAATCCTATTTGGGGGTGAATTTCTTTTATTGCTTCAAAATTAGCCGCTTTCTCTTCTTTAGTTTTCCATTTCGAATAATCTCCATAATCGTGATTTCCTAGAATAGAATATTTTCCAACTGGAGCCTTTAACTGTGAAAACATCGGAATCCACTCATCCATCTCTTTTGCAAAATTATTTACAATATCACCAGTAAATAAAATCACGTCTGATTTTTGTTCATTTATTAAATCAACACCATATTGAATTTCTTCTTTATCAGTAAAACTACCAGAATGTATATCAGTAATTTGAGTTATTGTAAAACCATCAAAAGCTTGTGGTAAATCTTCAAATTCTAATTGATATTTTAAAACTTTGTAATTATACTTTCCTTTAAAAATTCCGTATAACAAACTTGCAAAAGGTATAGCTGCAATACCTAAAGCTAATTTTGCAATAAAACTTCTTCTTCCTGCTAAAGCTTTGGTTTCATTCGATGAGAAATAAGAAACCCCTTTTTGAAACCATCTTACCAAATCCTCACCAAACATGAATAATAAAATAATTAATTTAGGTATTAACACTAACAAAAGCATACCAAAAGCCCATTGAAATTGTTTGGTTTGCCCCGAACTTCTATCAGAAGAAAATACTACATAAAAAAAGTTTACATACACTAAAAGCCCAATTAGCAACCATCCGTAACGAATAATTTTATTTTTAGTCACCGTTTTTACAGCCTGAAAAGCGTAGGCTTCGAATACAATAATAAGTAGTGAAATAATGATAATCGTAATCAACCAACGAGACATATTTTATCTTTTTAAAAGTCGAGCAAAGATAGTATGATTCTTAAAATCAAATTTTTAACATCTTGTTAAAGTTTCGTAGCTTTACCTGCGAAGTTCGCAACAACAATTTTTATAGATTAATTCACATAACCAAATCTATATCAATAATTTATTTCAACAAGCTTAACATTTACAATGGCAAATCAAAAACGATTATTTTTATTAGATGCTTTTGCATTAATTTTTAGAGGGTACTATGCTTTTATAAAGAATCCTAGAATTAATTCTAAAGGAATGGATGTTTCTGCCATTTTAGGGTTTACCAACTCTTTATTAGATGTAATTAAGCGTGAAAAACCAGATCATATAGCTGTTTGTTTTGATCGTGGTGGTAGTGTTGCAAGAACAGAATCTTTTCCTGAATATAAAGCCAACAGACAAGAAACACCCGAAGCTATTAAAATTGCTATTCCTTATATCGAGCAAATTTTAAAAGCTATGAATATTCCTGCTGTTATTAAAGAAGGTTATGAAGCTGATGATATTATTGGAACTTTAGCTAAAAAAGCTGAAAAAGTAGGCTATCAAACCTATATGGTAACTCCCGATAAAGATTTTGCACAATTAGTTTCTGAAAATATTTTTATGTACCGTCCACGTTTTGGTGGCGGTTACGAAATTTGGGGAATACCAGAAGTACAAGAAAAATTTGGAGTAGAAAGACCTGAACAAGTAATTGACTTTTTAGGAATGATGGGAGATTCTGTTGATAATATTCCTGGTTTACCTGGGGTTGGAGAAAAAACTGCTAAAAAGTTTTTAGCTGCTTATGGTTCTATGGAAAACCTATTAGCAAATACTGCAGATTTAAAAGGAAAAATGAAAGAAAAAGTAGAAGCTAACGGAGAGTTAGGTTTACTTTCTAAAGAACTAGCAACAATTATGCTAGACGTTCCTGTAGATTTTCATGAAGAAGATTTTGAATTTTCGCAACCAGATCTGTCTGCAATTACCACTCTTTTTAATGAGTTAGAATTTAGAAGATTAGCTGAAAATCTAGCAAAAACATATGCTACTCCTGTAGTTACAGAAAACAGCACTGAAACAACTGTAAAAAAGACCACAAAAAAACAGGCTTCATCAAAAAATGATGGTCAATTTGATTTATTTGCTGCCCCTGGAGGTGGAAATACATCCGAAGAAGATAATATCAACGGATACAAAACGATTGAAAACACCAAGCATTTTTATCAACACATAGACACTCCATTATCGAGAAAGTTATTATTAAATAAATTAATGCAACAAAACTCTGTTTGTTTCGATACTGAAACTACAGGTTTAAAAGCTTTAGAAGTTGAGTTGATTGGAATTGCTTTTTCTTGGGGAATTGGTAAAGGGTATTATGTTTCATTTCCGGAAAACCAGGAAGAAACAGCAACTATTTTAGAAGGATTTCGTCCGTTTTTTGAATCTCAAGAAATTGAAAAAATCGGACATAATTTAAAATATGATATCAAAATATTATCAAACTATAATATGCCTGTAAAAGGAAAGTTATTTGATACCATGATTGCGCATTATTTAATCAATCCAGATATGCGTCATAATATGGATGTGCTTTCTGAAACTTACTTGAATTATCAACCGGTTTCTATTACCGAATTGATTGGTAAAAAAGGAAAAAATCAACTTTCGATGCGAGAAGTTGAAATTGCTAAACAAAGTGAATATGCGGTTGAAGATGCCGATGTTACTTTTCAACTAAAAGAACATTTTTCTAAAGAATTAGAAAGCGGAAATGTAACCAAATTGTTTAATGATGTTGAAACTCCTTTAGTATCAGTTTTAACAGCTATGGAAATAGAAGGAATTAATTTAGATGTTGACTTCTTAAAATCATTATCTGTTGATTTATCTAACGACATTACACGTTTAGAAAAAAGTATTTACGAACAAGCTGGTGAAGAATTTAATATTGCCTCACCTAAACAACTTGGTATTGTTTTATTTGAAAACATGAAGCTGGTTGATAAACCTAAGAAAACTAAAACTGGGCAATATTCAACTGCAGAAGATGTACTTTCTTACTTAGCGAAAGACCATAAAATTATTGAAGATATTTTATTGTATCGTCAATATAAAAAATTACAAAGTACTTATGTCGATGCGTTACCAAATGAGGTAAATCCGAAAACTGGTAGAGTTCACACAGTATATGCCCAAGCTGTTGCTGCAACAGGTCGATTAAGCTCTAACAATCCGAATTTACAGAATATTCCTATCCGTACAAAACGCGGACAAGAAGTGCGTAAAGCATTTATCCCTAGAGATAAAAACCACGTATTATTAGCTGCCGATTATTCTCAGATAGAATTAAGAATAATTGCCGCTTTAAGTGAAGAAGAAACGATGATAAAAGCTTTTCAAAACGGAGAAGATATTCACGCTTCTACCGCTGCAAAAGTATTTAATGTACCAATTGATGAAGTTACTCGCGAGCAACGTAGTAATGCTAAAACAGTAAATTTTGGTATTGTGTATGGGGTTTCTGCTTTTGGTTTAAGTAACCAAACAGATTTATCTCGTAAAGAAGCTAAAGAGTTAATTGATACTTATTATGAGACTTATCCAAAATTAAAGAATTACATGGCAGCTCAAGTTGATTTTGCTCGTGATAACGGATATGTAGAAACTGTTTTAGGTCGCCGTAGATATTTAAAAGATATTAATTCTCGCAACGCTATTGTGCGTGGAGCTGCCGAACGAAATGCTGTAAATGCACCAATTCAAGGTTCTGCTGCTGATATTATAAAATTAGCAATGATTAATATTTACAATCGATTTGAAAAAGAAAATTTCAAATCTAAAATGTTATTACAAGTGCATGATGAATTGGTTTTTGATGCACATAAAGACGAATTAGAAACAATTAAACCAATTATTAAAGAAGAAATGGAAAACGCTTTTAAAATGAGCGTTCCTTTAGATGTTGAAGTTGGCTTAGGAGAAAACTGGTTAGAAGCACATTAAAAATGGAGTTAGATTACATAGAAGATGTAAACGGACTTGATGAAAACGTTGTTCGTTTATACAACTTTAATAAAGCTGAAGCTATTAAATTTAAAGAGTTAATTGAAGATGTTATTATCAACAAAAAGCAACGATTAGATTTATCTCAAGTAGATTTTATTGAACCTCGAAATTGCAACTTAATTCTAGGTTTATTTAAATCTGATGAAGGCATATTAAGCGAAGACAATCAAACTTTTTATTGCATTTTAACCTTAAGAGGGTTTATAAGTATGGTGAATCTTATTGAGCCTTTTTGCAAAAAAGAATCCAGAGGTTTTCAATATTTATATGATATCGATAATCCTACTGATTTTTTGTTTTCACCAAGTGCTACATGGTAGTTAGCAAACTAAATTCAACATTAGTTTTCTAATTCAATTATTGTATTGTTTTCAGGATTTCTTTCTGAATATTTTATAGTCAGTGTATCACCTATTTTGTATCGATTATTAATATCTTTTTTTGAAAATGTTGTAAAGTTGTTATTCTGCACATTAAACTTTGTGTCGTCCTAAAATAGGTTTACATTTATTTATAAAATTTATATTGAACCAG